>WRKN01000185.1 GCA_009778055.1 Synergistaceae bacterium | reverse complement strand
TGGAAACCGCTAGAAAAGCGCCGTATTGGTTATCGTTTTTTTCAATCAAATTCAAATAATACTTGACGGCCTCGGCAACTCCCAGCTTCCCGGCCTTAATGGAAGCCGAAAGTTCCAGCGCGCTTATGTTTTTCATTCCGCCCACCTTCACTTTTGTTTAGAACATTAGGATAATACCGCAGTCTTGATAAGTAAAATTAATGATACTTATTATAATAATAAGGATCGCTGAGTTGAGGCACAGGCGAAATGGGGTTTGGGGTGTTATAATAAACGAGCAAATACTGACGCGGCTATCTCGAATCCCGTTGTCCGCTCCAACAGACAGTAAGAACTCAGGCAGTTTAGCTTGAGTCCCTTTTTTTGTTCAATTTTAAGGAGGTAGATCGTAATGGCAACACCTAAATTTATTTTCTCCTCGGAGTCCGTGACCGAAGGGCACCCGGACAAAGTAGCCGATCAGATATCCGACGGCATTTTGGACGCTATTTTGAAAGACGACCCCAACGGGCGCGTTGCGTGTGAGACTCTTTGCACCACCGGCCTGGTGTTTGTGGCGGGGGAAATCACAACCAAGACTTACGTGGACATACCGAAACTGGCCCGCGAAATCGTCAAGGAGATCGGTTATACGCGCGCTAAATACGGGTTCGATGGAGAAACGTGCGCGGTCATTTCCTCCATCGACGAACAATCCGGCGACATCGCGATGGGCGTGGACAACGCCCTGGAAGTGCGCGACAAGGCGCTCACCGAAGAGGACATCGCAAAAATAGGCGCGGGCGACCAGGGTATGATGTTCGGTTACGCCTGCAACGAAACGAAGGAATTCATGCCCATGCCCATAGCGCTTGCCCACAATCTGGCCCGTCAGCTAACCAAAGTGCGGCGCGACGGTCAGGTCAACTACCTCCGGCCGGACGGGAAAACTCAGGTTTCTTTGGCGTACGAAGGCGGCAAGGCGGTACGCGCCGATACCATAGTCGTGTCCAGCCAGCATCATCCGGAGGCCACTTTGAAAGAAATCCGCTCCGACATCATTGAGCACGTCGTAACGCCTATCGTTCCCGCGTACCTCATTGACGAGAAAACACGTATTTTGGTAAACCCGACGGGTCGTTTCGTAAAGGGCGGGCCGATGGCGGATACCGGGCTGACGGGGCGCAAGATCATAGTGGATACTTACGGCGGGTGGGTTCCTCATGGCGGAGGGGCTTTCTCCGGTAAAGACCCCACGAAAGTAGACCGCAGCGGGGCGTATATGGCTCGTTATGTGTCCAAAAACATCGTCGCCGCCGGCATAGCGGATCAGTGCCAAATTCAGGTCGCTTACGCCATAGGCGTGGCCGAACCGGTTTCCTTAAATGTCAACACGTTCGGCACCGGCAAAATACCGGATGAAAAAATCAGCGAGCTGCTTGAAAAATACTTCGACTTCCGCCCGGCGGCCATCATAAGAACCCTGGACCTCAGAAGGCCCCAGTACCGCGCTTTGGCCGCATACGGCCACATGGGGCGCATTGATATCAACCCGCTGCCAGGCTGGGAAAAAACAGATCTAGCCGAAACGCTGAAAAAGGAAGCTGGATTGTAGAAGATTAAGAGGGGGCGAACGCCCCCTTTACTTTCGTCTTGCGCCTACGGCGTAGCTGATTGGGCGTTCTCTTTTCTCGGACGGGGAGTTGAATATTTTACCGCCTATCATTAGCTGGGAGGAGCCGCCTCCATCCAGGTTCAGCGCGTAAGCCGCGCCTTTTCTTTTCAGTATCACAGCGACGTCCTGAAGCGTGAACCCGGCGCTGTGCATTCCATCGCGCCCGTCTCCGACGAAAAAGAACCACCTGCCCTCCTGCGTCAGCCCCATAACGGAGCGGGGGTGCCGCAAGTTGAGGATGGAGTTGTTGAACCCCTCGGATTCTATGCCGATTTCCCCGTTGCGTATCAGGAACGGCCCGGCCTGGATGATGTTGTCCATGCTGTTCCAGTGGGGGTCGCCGTCGTTGAGGGATTTGCCGTCCCACGACACCTCGCCGAACGCGGCGCGGTTGTCTTTGCTCCAGCCAAGGCAGGTGCGCCCCTGGTAGGGCCTGTTTAACATAACGTTATCTATGCGGAGCGTCCCGATGGGGGCGCCCCTGTTGCGCCCAGACACGCCAAAGAAACCGGCGTTGAGCGCAGCGCTCACGCTGCTGTTCCTCGCTATCGCCGACAGGGGCGCGAGCGTGCTCACGCCACCCGGCGCGATGATCGGCTCCATGAAGTAGCTGCCCGGGCTTATGGTGAGCAGCGCCCAGTAGAACGGTTGTTTTTCAAGGTTTGTATTTTGCAGGGAGGAAAGCACCCTGGCGCTTTTGCCATGCCTCTCGGCAAGGGCAAGCAGGCTGCGCACGCGCGCGTAGTCGTCGAGAAGCGCGCTGCTGAGACGCCATTCATAGTTCGGGTTGCTGGATTCCATTCTGAAGCCTTGCGAGGCGAAAGTTCTTTGCAGGGCGTCCACCTCGGATTTTTCGTTGAATCCGTCAACGTGCACCCGCCATTTGGGTATGTTGCTGAACGTGCCCTCCCTGAAAATCTCCAGCTCCATCCCGGGCGCCGGCGAGAATTTCAATTCAAGCCTCGTAAGCTGAGAAGCGGATCTGACGTTTGTCAGAATCACCCTAGCCTCTTCCTGCGATATATTCTGCTTCGGCCAGAAATTGGCCGCGCTGTCTTGAAAAATTGGGGGCCTCATTCGCGCGGCGACTATGAGGCAGCCGCGTTCGTACGAGGAGAGCGTGGCCGCGTCCCTGAAATTAACGCCGACGTCCGCGAGGTTCACGTCCGCCAATATCCTTGCCGTCGTCGAAAGCCCAAGGGACTGAATCGCCCAGCGTAAAGCGTCTATTCTGGCGACAGGCGAAGCAAGATTATTCACCGGGTCGGTGACTATACCGCTTTTCAATATAAATGCGGCGTTCTTCTGCGCGTCCGGCTGTGTTTCAAACCCTCGCGCCGCCAATAATTGCGACAGAAAAGAGTCTTTGCGCACGGCCGCCGCAGCCGCGTGAATTTCGGCGCAAAAAAACAGCGCTCCCAGCGCTATGACCGCTATCAGCTTGACTCGCGCGGTAATTTTATGGTGAAACATTTTTCGGATCATTCCTTTGAGGTACTTTAAGTTATAGTCGAGGCTATATACAGCCTCGACTATAACTGATACTAACTAAACTTCCGGCTGCACAAGGCCAATGAACTGCTTTTTGCCCTCCAGAATCTTGACTATGCCAAGTTCTTTTTCAGCGTCGCCGTGTTCGTTCAGGGTTGTCATACCGGTGACGGTGGGGACGTCCTTCGTAGCCGCCAGCGCGTCGCGGATTTTCTCCGGTTCGGCGCTGCCCGCGCGCTGGATTGCGTCCAGGATCAGGATGTAGGAATCGTAACCGAGGGCCGCGTTGACGTTAGGATCCTTGTCGGGGAACGCGGCTCTCCAGAGTTCGGTGAACCTCTGCGCCACAGGGTTCATGTCCGGCATGGAAGGATCGTAGGCGAAAGTGGTGTGCATGAAGCCTTCCACCGCTTCGCCGCCAAGCTCCACGATCGCGGGGTTGTCCATGGCGTCGCCGCCCATGAAGGGAAACGTGGCGCCCAGCTCTCTGGCCTGCTTCAATACGATGGCGCCTTCGGCGAAATAAGCGGGAAGGAACACAATGTCTGGGCCTTTGGAAATAATTTCGGTCAACTGCGCCGTGAAGTCCTGGTCGCCGGACTGGTATCTCATCTCGGACACGATCTCCCCGCCCAGTTTTACAAAGGCCTGCTTGAAGAACGAGCTGAGTCCGACCGAGTAATCGTTGGCTATGTCGGTCAAAACAGCGGCCTTTGTGGCCCCAAGGTTCTTAACGGCGTAGGTGGCGGCTCCGGCGCCCTGAAATGGGTCTATGAAGCACGCGCGGAAGTAGTATTTTTTGTCGAGGGTTACAAGCGGGTTGGTGCAGGAGGTTCCCATGACGGGTATGCCGGCTCTTTCCGCAACTTCGCCGCCGGCCATGGCCAGGGACGAACCGTAAGTGCCGATAATGGCGTTTACGTTGTCCCTTTCGATGAGGCGCGTGACGGCGTTAGCGGCCTCTACCCTGTCGGATTTGTTGTCTACGACAACAAGCTCGACCTTCCTTCCAAGCACTTCCGGGAACTCTTTGTGCGCGAGTTCGACGCCCTCGAGCTCAAGCTGGCCGCCGAAGGCGTTCTGGCCTGTCAAGGGAAGATAGACGCCTATTTTGATCACATCGTCCGACGCAAACGCGCCGCCTGCCACAAACAAACACACAAGAACCGCCAGTAAAACCTTACGCATATAACATCCACTCCTTCAGAGCAAATTTTTTTTGATTATAACACTAATGGTCAAGCATATTACATCGGGGGCTTGGCTGGGTGCCTGCCTCCGTACAAAAACTTAATACAGGCGTCGGAAAGAGCCCTAAGGCTCGAAATTTCTTTCCGCGGAGGCAGCCCTGACGTCGCGTAAGCCAGAGGCAGTTCCGTGCAGGCCGTCGTTATCAGTCTGTCGTCTCTGCTCCAAAGCCTCTCTGTTATTTCTCGCATGGCCGCTCCAGCCTCCGCGAGTTCTCCGGCCTTTACCAGCGTCACGCATTGGTGAATCATTTCTTGCGTTTCGTCCGGCGGGTCGAGGAACATGTAGCCTTTCCTGAGCGCGTATTCAGTGTAAAGCCCGCTTACGCGAGTGCCGGAAGTGGAAAGCAGCCACGCTCCGTCCGGGCTGGCTGCCGCCGACGCGCTGACCGTCGCTTCTATGATGTGAATGAAAGGCACGGGCAGCTCATCCCGAAAGCGGTCAATGAAAAAGTGCGCCGTGTTGCACGGTACGGCCAGAACGCCGGCCCCCCATTCCACAAGGCGTTCCAGACCGCGGCGCAGTCGCGGCGTAGGGTCTTCT
>WRKN01000184.1 GCA_009778055.1 Synergistaceae bacterium | reverse complement strand
CCTGAAGCGCCACGACAAACGCCGGATGCCATGGAATATCTTCGTTTTTGTTTTTTTCATCGTCCATACGGCGATTTTTCCGTCATTTTAAAAACGCGGCAACATTATAGCAAAATCGGCGAACGCCCGCCATATACCGACATGGAAACCATGCTCAAGCCCGCGCATTACCCCGAATACTTCATGCCGTTTCGTACCGAGGGTGCGCAAGCGGGCGTGGATTGTATACTCCCGCCCGAACAAGCGCAACGACGCAGGGGCGCGATAAATCGCGCCATCCCGGCCTGAATTAAATATAGAAGCGGGCAAAGCTCGCGTTCCAACGGCCTGAAAGGCCGTAGGATGTCAGCCCAGGGTAAGGCGCGTAAGCGCCGCAGCCCTGGGTTTCGGAATACAAACACGTAGCCGCCCTGAAGGGGCAAGGCAGTCATATCATGACCATTCCCTACTGAACGGCGAGTTTTTCTTTAAGCATCTCCAGCGGAAGTTCGGTGACGCGGGCGATCTTTTCAATGCTGTCTCCTTCGTCAAACATGGCTTGAGCAGCTTCCAGCTTGCCTTCCAGCTTGCCTTCCAGCTTGCCTTCCAGCTTGCCTTCCAGCTTGCCTTCCAGCTTGCCTTTCAGTTCGCCTTTCAGTTCGCCTTCCCGTTCGCCATTCTTACGCCATATTTCAGTCCAGCCCAATTCCTCGAAAGTTTTACACATTCGTGCCGTCAACATATCGTTCTCCCCCCTGTTCAATCTTTGCCGGTTCGCCTCAACTATCGCGTACAGGTAAGCGCCAATATCAAGCTTCGAATCACATTCCTGTTTCAGACGCTTGAGCCATTGCAGGTCTTGTTCCGTCTCAGACAATTCCCTGGTCAAATTCCGAATCCAGATATTCTCATCGTCAGACAGAGACTTGGACTCTATTATCTGAATCGGCATCATCGCGCCTGTCACCTCAAATATGCCGGGATGCCTCGTCTCTACTTTATACCCAAGCGCTTCGCTCAAATGACGGAACAGTTCGCGCGGATACGCTTCAACAACGAAACTCAATGTAAGATCGGATATTTCCGTATTTTCGAGCGCCTTGTAAAGGTTGGCGCGGGCAAATGCCTTATGAAACTCATTCACTGACAAATAATCAGTCGGACTCTTGAACTCAAAAATATTGTCACGCCTGAAAATTTCCGCAATCTGCCTTCTGATGACGACATCACGCCGTTTTCTTATAACAAGAACGTCGATGCGCAGCGGTTCCGTAGTAAGAGAATGTTCCGGCTTGTATTCAAGCACATTTCCATATTCTATCAATGTTGCCTGAAGAGCCACGACAAACGCCGGATGCCATGGAATATCTTCGTTTTTGTTTTTCTCATCGTCCATACGGCGATTTTCCCGTCCTGTTAAAAATGCGGCAATATTATAGCAAAATCGGCGAACGCCCGACATATACCGACATGGAAACCAGGCGCAAGCCCGCGCATTAACCCGGATATTTCATGCCGTTAAAAACTCCAGACGATTTCGGTGTTAATTAAATGCTGCTCGTAGATGTACAGGCTGCTGGTTGAACGGTTGTTCGTATATTGATATCCGACCCCCATGTACCACGACGTGTTAATACGCCGCGTCAGCCCGACGCCCGTTCTCCAGCGGTTATCCCGGCGGATTTCCGTTTCCAGCACCGTGGCCGGACCGTTGTACGACAGCCTGGTATAGGATAAGGACGGCGCAAGCTCAAATCCCCGCGGCAGCTTGAATTGCAGGCGGGCGGTGAGTTCCCCGCCATTATGGCCGTAGTCCCGTTTTTCCGCGCCGACGGCGGTGTAGCGGCCGCCCAGGTGCAGTTCATTCCTGCCTGCCCCGAAAAAGAAGCGCCCGTACAAACCCGCCGAGCCGGCCAGGCCGTTCCGCGGAGTGTCGCGGGAATAGCTGCGCTTTTCCAGGTTGCCCCTGACGATCAGGTGCCTGTCTGGCGTGACAGCCCATAAAAAGGCGCCTTCCGGCCCATATGAAGACACATTCTGATAGAAATGGAAATCGAATATTTCCGCTTTCATGCGGATTTCGGCCATGGTGGATGTACCCGAACGCCGCAGTCCGGCCGAGCCGCGCAGCCATTTGGCTTCACGGCTGCGCGTGTTGTAGAGATCGGGATTGGCGTGTCCGCGCCAGAAAACATTCGCGTCTCCAACCAGCCACCAGGGACTGGCTCTGGAGAAGCGTTTACCCAGGTACATATCCGCGGACAGGTTCATGCCGAAACTGCCCTTCGCCCCGGCGTCCCGTACCGTTACCTGCCAGTCGCCCAGATCCAGATCATCGGAAGCCGGCCCCAGGTTTGCGTTGGAATCATACTGGATGCCCGTCCGTATTCTTCCGTAAAACTGGAAATTGCCGTACCGCCTTTCAAGGATATCCAGGATTCTGTCCGTATCCGTCCGGGTGCTTTTACCGTCCAGCGAACGCACCATGGCCATGCTCCGTTCCGCCGCCTCGCGGTCGTCAAGGAGCATGTAGACATTCGCCAGCTCGCTGTACAGCCCGGCGTCGCGGGGGTATTTTTCCAGCAGGGTTTCATAGGCCATGACGGCCTGGTTCCAGCGCCTGGCCCTGGCGGCGGCGCGGGCCACGCCCAGTACCACGATGTCGTCGTCCGGATCGGCGCGGAGAAGGTTTATATACAGTTCATAGGCTTGTGTCGCGTCGCCCTTTTCCAGCAGCGCAGCGGCCGCGGCCTTGTCCTGTTCAAGCGCGGCGGCCTGCGCCATGTCCGTTGTGTCCGTCATGTCTGAAGCCGCCGCCGGAGTGGAAAACGCGACAAACGCGATAAGCACCGCCAGCCCGAAAAAGATCATGCGCGTGGTCATCGTGTCCGCCTTCCGAGGAACTCGCCCGTGGATATATTTTCACCCACGCCGCCGTTGCCGAAGAAGAAACCGTAATTGCCATTGACCGGATTGCCGGGAGAGGAAATGTCGGCCGGGCCTCCGGTCATATGCGAATCACCGTGGAGCGATCCGACGCGCTCCCCGGAAAATGTACCGTTCATGCCGGTCAGCGAAAAACCGCTTGCGTTCACAAATCCCGTGCCGCCGTCGGCGGTCAGCGAAAAGCTGTTGCCGCTGATTTCGCCCGTCCCGCTGATATTGGAACCGGTTATGCCGCCCGATGCCAGATTCACGTCGATAATGAAACCGCCCGTGAAAAAGGATGCCGCGCCGCTGCCGCCGCCCGTGCCGGTATTGAGCACCCCGCTCAGCCTGGCCGTATCCGTGGCGTTGAAGCGGCCGCCTTCAAACGCGCCGTGGTCGAAATGATTACCGTTCGGAAAATTGACTTCATAGTTACCGCCGGCCGTAATCGTCGCCGAATTAAACGCCCCGTTCATGGAAGCTTCGCCGAAAGGAGAAGCGGGAATGTTGGCGACATCTCCCCGCCAGCCGGCGCGTCCGGAAAAACCGGAAATCTGGAGCGTGTTGCCGCTTACGGTTCCACTGCCGCCTGAAAGGTCATACCAGACCGGCCGTTCCGTTCCTCCGCTTCCGTCCGGTTCCTGCCCCACGGCAGGATGATACCCGGCCATGACCGCGTTGCTGACATTGCCGCTGTTCAAATTGACGACAAAGGAAAAGAAACCGGTTCCCCGCGTCTTCGCGCCGGACAGATTCGTATTGTTTAATGAACCAGTCACATGACCAATAAACAGGAGCGGCGGCGGTTCGGGACCCGGCGGCGGCTCAGGACCCGGCGGCGGATCGGGTTCAATAGGATCAGGGTCAACCGGATCGGGTTCAATCGGATCGGGATTAACCGGATCGGGTTCAACCGGGTCGGGTTCAATCGGGTCGGGTTCAACCGGATCGGGTTCAACCGGATCGGGTTCAATCGGGTCGGGATCTGCCGGACGGGGATCAATCGGATCAGGGTCCGACGGATCGGGCCGTGGTTCAATCGAATCGCCCAGGGTTTGCGTGATCAGAGCCGATGCGACATCGTTCAGCATTGCGCTCTCTCCGGACCATGACAACCCCTGATCGTGTGAAAACCCGCCGGTTGAATCCGCTGAATCTTCCGAATCCGCTGAATCCGCCGTGTCCGTCGTATCCGCCGTATCCGCAGAATCCGTAGAATCCGCCGTATCCGTCACATCCGTCAAGCGGATAAAATCCCCTCCGCCGTCATCCGACGGTTCCGGCGCGGCGGCGGCCGATCCGGATCCGCCGAAAAAGGCCGTATCCTGACCCAGTTGCCTCCGGTCCTCCGGCGTGATGGGACTGATGATTTCGTCGGGCAATTCAATTTTAAATCCGCTGGGCAAATTAACTTCATTGACGAAGACCTGGCGCAACGTATTTTCGACATAGACCAGCGCCCTGCCATCCATCACGCGCACGCTTATGATGGTGCCGCGTATGCCTACCGTGGCGCGGGGGACGGTTATTTTGAAACCTTCCGGATTCTGATCGGTAATCTTGCCGGTTATTGCCCGGATGAGACCTCTCGGCACATTCACGTTAAAGGCCGGCCTGCTCCCCGTGTCCACGTATTCGCTTATGTCCATGACGGTATTGGGACCAACCGTGATGGAACTGTCGTCATTGAACAGTATCCTCACCCGGCCGGAGGCGTCGGTTTGTATTGTGTCGGAAACCCGGATTCCGTCGCGCGCAGCCAGGGGTATGGATTTGCCGTCCCGCAACACGGACGCGCCGGGAGTAATGGTGATGACCTTGCCGATGTCGTCTTGCGCGAAACCCGCCGTGGGAAAGATAAAAAAAGCGGCGAAAACAATACCGATGATAATACGTGTATACATACTGATCTTCCTAAATTTTTGTGAACAGTACAACCGCGGGCAAGTCCGCAAAATGCGCGTCGCAAGTCAACAAATCGGCGGCATAAGCGCGCGCCGTCGCATACACAATGGCGTCGGCTGTGGCAAGTTTGTATTGCCGGT
>WRKN01000183.1 GCA_009778055.1 Synergistaceae bacterium | reverse complement strand
AATGAGCAGCGAGCGATCCCCCAGTTTCCCCGACGTCCCGACGGCCAGGGAGCAGGGCTATGACGTCACCTACTCGACGATGCGCGGGCTCTCCGCCCCCAAGGGAACGCCGAGGGAGATCGTTGAACTGCTGGCCGACGCGGTAAAAAAAGCCTGCGAATCCCCGACGTTTATCGACTTCATGGATAAGAACGGCTTCGCTATTCACTACATGGGGCCGGAAGAGTTCACGGCGCACTTCGCCAAGACGGACGCCGACAATAAAATTTCAATGGAACTCGGCGGTTACCTGAGGAAATAGTTACCGGGCCGCCCGGAAAGGAGTGACGCTTGCTTTGGAAGATGAACGCGACGCGGCGCCGTCCGCCCGGAAAAGCAATATCGTTTTCGGAGGACTGTTGATTTTGCTCGGCTTGTACGTATGGCTGGAAACGGCGAGCTATCCCGACTACCTGTTTGATGCCCGCGGTATAACGGGGCCCGGGACTTTTCCGCGCCTTTTGGCGGTGATTCTCGGCCTGATCGGGGTATGGGAGAGCGCGAGAGCTCTGTGGACGGGAAGCTGGAGAATTCGTTTTCCGGGAAAAGAAACGTTTTGCGACTCCAAAAACCTGAACATCTGGATCGTGATCGCCATGACGGTCCTCTTTATCCCCTTGACCCGATATCTTGGCTTCGCGCTCGGCGCGATGACCTACATGCTTGTATTGATGGCGCGCCTGAAGGCCAGGCTATGGTACGCGATCGCCGGTTCCCTGCTTGCGGTCGTTTTTGTCGTGCTCGTCTTCAACTACGCTTTCAGAGTGCAGCTTCCCGTGGGCATCCTGACTGAGCCTCTGGGCTGGAGATATTGACAACCGTAAGGACGGAGGCGGAAACATGTTCGACATAAAGCAGATTCTTGATTTGGCAGTCCTCGGCCCCTGGATGCTTTCCATGCTTTTCGGCCTGATTATTGGAGCCACGCCGGGACTCACCGCGACGATGGCCGTCGCCCTTATCGTTCCGGTAACGTATTACATGCCGCCCCTTGCCGGGCTTTCGATGGTATTGGGGGTATCCGCGGCGGCTATTTTCGCCGGGGACATCCCGGCCACCTATCTCAGGATTCCGGGGACGCCGGCATCCGCCGCGGCGGTGCTTGACTCCTATGAGATGGCGAAGAGGGGCAACAGCGGGCTGCCTCTCTCGCTGGACTTGTACTGTTCCGCCATCGGGGGCATGATTGGGGTGCTGTGCCTGATCTTCACCGCCCCCATGCTGGCCGGATTCGCTCTCAGGTTTACCCACTTCCAGTATTTCTGGCTCGGCGTTTTCGGCCTTTCGATGAGCGCCATCCTATGCCAGGGGAACGCGGTAATGGGCGTCCTTTCCGCCACTCTGGGGGTGCTTCTGTCCACGATAGGCACTGATCTGACCAGCGGACACTACCGTTTCGTTTATGGAGTCATGGACCTGGCGGACGGGGTCAGTTTCATTCCGGTCATGATCGGCATGTTTGGGGTAAGCGAGGTGCTGAAGGCTGTGGCCCAGCCCGGGGAACTTTCGGCGACGGCGCTGACCGGCTCCACGAAACTGCCTCCCACCCGCGAGGTTTTTACGGTAATCTGGAAACACAAACTTACGGTTCTGCGTTCCGCAATCCTGGGAACCGTCATCGGCGCCCTGCCGGGCGCGGGAGGGGACGTCGCGGCTTGGGTCAGCTACGGCGCCGCCAAGAAACTCTCGAAGACGCCCGAAAAATTTGGACAGGGCTGCGAAGAGGGCGTCATCGCCCCGACCAGCGCCAACAACGCCGCCATAGGCGGAGCGTGGATACCGGCCCTGGTGTTCGGCATTCCCGGCGATTCGATCACGGCCATTGTTCTGGGCGCGATGATCATGTACGGCCTTCAGCCCGGCCCCATGATCTTCCAGGCCAGAAGCGAAATGGTGAGAGGTATCTTCACAATCGCTTTCATATCCCAAATCATGCTTATTCCCATTGGTTTCATCGGGATAAAGCTGTTCCGGCAGATTCTGCGAATGCCCAAAAACATCGTATTCGTGCTGGTGCTGCTTTTTTCCGTGGTGGGAAGTTACGCCATGCGCAGTAACTATTGGGACGTCGGCATCATGCTGGCGGCCGGCATACTGGGATTCATAATGAACCGCCTTGATATTCCCCAGGCGCCGCTTATTCTTGGCCTGATTCTCGGCAATATGGTGGAGAACAACTTCCGCATCGGAATGCTGAAAAGCGGCGGAGATTATACCTGGTTCATCAACGACCCGATATGCGCCACCCTCATCGCCCTTATCTTCCTGACCTACTTCAGCGCCCCCGTCTACCGCCTGATAAAGAGGCTGCTGGGCTACGGCGTACGACGGTAACAGCCCCGTTGACTTTCATCGTTATCGACGCTAGGATAATAATGTCGAAAGAGGCGGGCCGCGGCTGTTACAGGAAGTGTAAGCGGCTTGATTCGGCAGGTAATTCGGGCGCTTCGCCGCCGTAAGTGCGAATGATATATCCGGGCGCTTCGCCGCCGTAAGCGCGAATGATATATTCGGGCGCTTCGCCGCCGTAAGCGCGAATGATAATGAGAGGGACGGCGTTAAGCTGTCCCTCGATTAATTAAGGAGCGCGTCGATATATGGATAAGCAGTTGAATTTTTTTGAAGTTGAAACCGCTTACATCGCGTACTTGTCGAACATCGACAAGCGTGTGCCAAAGGTCGACTATTCGGCAGCTGGCTCACACGATAAATTTTTGTGCGGTATTGTGCTTGATGTAAATGGACACGACTATTTTGCTCCAATTTCATCGTTCAGGATTCCGCAGCGCACAAATGTCATCATTAAAGACAACAACGGAAAAGCCGTTGCCAGCATACGCTTTTCTTTTATGATACCTGTTCCTCCCGATGTCGTGTCATTAAAACGGATTGCCGACGAAGCATCCCCTCAATACAGAATACTGCTCAACATGGAATTGCGTTTTTGCCGCAGGAACGCGAACGCAATTTACAGCCGCGCGAAATTCGTTTACGACGCCGTAACCGTAAAAAAAGACCCTCTCATGCTAAAAAATTGCTGCGATTTCAAAGCGCTTGAAACTGCCTGCGCAGAATATAAACCGCACCATAGCACAAATCATTAAAAATAAAATCCCCATCGCTTTCTTCAACCCGAATCTGAGCGTCTCCGATAATGGCTCATATTCTCACCAAAGGTTCTATGTAACTCTCTCTGACCAGGAGCTAATTAAAACCCTGATAATTTGTTATTCGTTCCCCACCTTACCAATTGTTGTTTTTTCCATTACAGGTGTTCAGGACTCGCAGCAAAATTGCGTAACTGCGCGACCATCCCCTCTAAATAAAGCGCAACCTCTTCTTTTTGTCCTTTAGATGCAACCTGTAGTGAAGACTCAATAGCTCTCAATCGCTGCTGTATAGCTTCCTCTGAAGCATTCCTGATGCGTGGACCAACAGATTCGGCCTCTTTACGAATCGCTGCGGCAAATTCTTCTATCCGCCTCTGAAGATGAATGCGCAATGCGCCTGCTAGTAACCATCGAATTTCTGCGTGGAAGCGTGAAACTTCTTCTGTCTGTCGAATTGTAGTGCCTGTGCCATAAACATTGGCTACTTTGCCGCGAGCTTGGTCCAGTCGTTCTTGAACCTCTTCCGTAACAAAATCGTCAAGTTTCGAGACTATTACATTCATTTCGTCTTTTCTACGCTCCTGGAACCTATTCCTTAGCCTATTAAACAGGGGTGTTTGGGTTGCCGCCAACGCAATAGGCTCCAAGCCCTCCATATTGTGCCCTGCTTCAATAGAATCCAGCTCCGACTGCAATTGAACAAGCAGTCTACCTACGTGATCCATGTAGCTTTCTAAATGCCCGCACAGTTCATTCAGTACTGTTTCAGCTTTTGGAAAAACACGGTTAGCTACTTTTGTCTGCAAGTCATATAGCGTCCCCCAATAACCGCATCTCCTCGTCCTCCAATGCTTGATTAGGTCTGCTTTCTCCAGATCATTGAGGACCTCTTTAGCTTTCATCGAAATCACATCGAGGTGAAGCGGAAGCGTTTTGAACAAGGCCTCTTGGTCATCATCCAAGAGGCCGAGAGCTTCCCCCAAGTGGTTATCAAAAACGTCCAACTTTTGCCTAAGTACCGATCTAATTGATTCAATTTCCTCTCTAACCTTGACAGGGTCAAATTCAATTTCAAGAGTATTCAGGCGCTCGTCGAAGGCGTGTGATAGTTTGCCCAAGGCGCTCGTTAAGCGTTTGACTAAAACATTCTTGTTCTCTTCAATGCGATTACTCGTAGAAAGAATCTGATAAAGAGCATCACGAACAGCATTGATACCTCCCCTTTCTAACTCCCCGTCCTCATGGTATTTTGCTGATACGAGGTGAATCGGCACACTATCAAGATGCTCTATGTAATAGTAGCCCTGTTCATCTGTGGGCTGGGACTGAAGAAGCTCGTCTAAAGTCGCTTTAGATTCGCCTCTGACACGATTGATTTCTCGAATCTTGAAGTCGGCGTAGGTAGGAGGGTCGTCATCGTTTTCTCTCGCGTCTCGTACTGCGTTTTCGAATGTCTCATCGCATTTGGTCACGATCAACTGAAGGTGTTTTATATGCTGTTGCCGTAACTGCGTCAGGATAAATTCCTTATCACCTTGGCTATAAGATGCTCCGCTAATAGTAAGGAAAAGGATGGCATCAACATCTTGGACAAGCTCTTCCGTAAGACGGACGCGAAAGCGTTCCGTGTCATCAAGCCCAGGGGTATCGATCAGCTCGATCTGGTCACGTAATATGGGAATTGGCGCGTAGATTGTGAGCTTGTTTACGAGGTAGTGTAACGGCTCTTGACTGGATGTGAACTTCTTGATTGCGGCGCGGAAAGCTTTTTTCCCATCGGGCATATCCCAGTTTTCGGCGTTTAT
>WRKN01000182.1 GCA_009778055.1 Synergistaceae bacterium | reverse complement strand
CGTGCCAGTCTTCCGCCGTGATCCATCCGAGTATTGTCTTGTTTTCACCCATGACCCAAATCCAAGGAGTTTCCTCCATGTCGTGATAAAAATCCCACTCCGTCGCGTCGTTGAAGATGATGACCGTCCCGACGGGCAGCGTGATTTGCTCGGAGTCCGTTTTGGGGTCTCGGCGCAGCGTGGCGGGCGTCTTCAGTTCATATGGCGCCGTATAATCCCAATACTCGGACATATCGTCGCCGACTTTGAGGCGGACCGGCCTGCCCTGCGCCAAATAGTCCAGTTGCCGTTGCTGGTAATCCGTAAGAGGTTCTTTTCTGACAAACCTGGCGCTGATGTATGGATATGAAAAGTCATACTGGGATAATTTGTGGGCTTGATAAATCGTGTCGTCCATAATGCTGGTGGAAAACAGGATTTTGTACCACTCCGAATTGTCGCTTCCGTCCCGTATGGGGACGGGATCGACAAGGAACGTATCGCCTTCGGCGGCCTGCGCCAGGGCCTTCCCTCTGGAGCTGGGCGCGGAGCGGATGTTGACGTTGTCGCCCGTCACGACGCCGCCGATGACGTCCTGCGCTTCCGCGAACGGAGAACACAGAAACAAGAACAGAAAACACACCAAACACACCAAATACACTCTCTTTTTCAAAACACATCTATCCTTTCCAGTTTACTTTTATCATAATCAGACCGCCTAATTTATAGTTGACGTACATATTTATAACAAGCAAGGACGGCAGGTTACCGTCCTTGCGATGTTCAACCGACGACTTGTGATTTTACAACATCCACCTTTTTGAGTAAAGCGGCATACAGCACTGACGAAGGTCATGATATTCGCTATGCGGTAAAATGTTACTGAAAGGCGCTCTTTACTTTAATTGATAGGAGGTTGTCATGAAAAGCGGGAAAAAAACTAAAAGGAGTAAGAGGCTGTTTTTGCTTCTGATGGCCGCTTTACTCAGCGGGGCCTTAACAGCGCGTTCGCGTTCCGCCGCGGCGGAGACTGATATGCCGTATAACACGCCGCGTAACGGCGGTTACAACATCATCTTTATTGTGGCCGACCAGGAGCGTTATTTTGAAACGCCGCCCGCCGGGACAAACTGGCGCGCAAGAGAGCTGCTCCAGTCCACCGGCGCCACATTTGAAAAGCATTACATATGCTCCAACGTGTCCACTCCCTCCCGCTCGGTCATGTACACCGGGCGGCACATCACAGAAACAAAAATGACGGACAATGTAGATTTCCCCTGGCAGAGCGCGTTGAGAGAAGACATCGCCACCATCGGGCATATTATGCGTGAGGCTGGTTATTACACCGCCTACAAAGGCAAGTTCCATATGCTGAATGAGGGGGCCGGAGTAATCCCCGACTCAGATTCCGGGGGTTTTGACCGGGCCGGTAAGGACTCCCTGGAGGTGTACGGCTTTTCCGACTGGAATTTCGAGGGAGACGTCGCCGGAAGTATGCTTCAGGGCTATCACGCGGACGAGTACATAAAGGGCGCGTCCGTGAGGTGGCTGCGGGACACGGGCGCGAGCCTCAACAAATCGGGCGTTCCTTTTTTCCTTGCCGTCAACTTCGTCAACCCACACGACATCATGTTCTACAATCCCGCCGGACAGCAAACCGCAATGGAAACAAACGCCGCGCCGCCGGGTAACACGGTCTACGCGCCGGGCTATAACTATCTTCCCCCGGCATGGGAGCACGCGGCCCATGAGGAGGGCGGTATCCCCGCCCACAGGGAATATCACTACGGCTGGATAGCAATGGCGGGAGCTTTGCCCCGAGACAGGGAGACAGTGAAAAAGTTCAACGACTATTACCTTAATTGCATCCAAGACCAGGACAACAGCCTGATGGGACTTTTGAGCGAGTTGGAGAGGCTGGGAATGATGGATAACACCATCATAATCCTTACATCCGATCATGGGGAGATGGGGGGATCCCACGGGCTTACGGGCAAGGGGCCCTTCATGTATGAGAGCAACATACGCGTTCCCTTTATCATTGTCCATCCTGCCTATAAGGGCGACGCCCGGCGTATCAAATCCGTCACATCCCACCTGGACATTGCGCCCACTGTGCTGGACATGACAAGCCTGCCCGCCGAGCGGAAGGAGCGCCTCGCCCTCAGTAAAGGGCTTGCGGGGCACAGCCTCCTGCCGCTGCTGGACGGCAGGGCGGCTGACGGAAAAGTTCGGGACAGCGCGTTGTATGCCTTCGGCATGATTTCCATGATTGACGCGAGCTACAGTTTACTGTCGGGCGCGGCGGCAGCCCCGGACTTAACCAAGCGCGGCCTGCTGCGGGGAATTGTGACCGAGCGGTACAAGTTCGCCCGGTATTTCTCTCCGCTGGACTTCAACACGCCGACCACCCTTGACGACCTGTACAACCGCAACGACATCGAGCTGTACGATCTGGAAACCGACCCTCACGAGCGCCGTAATCTCGCCGCCGACCCGGCCGGCCGAAAAACCAACGCCGAACTCATTGCGGAAATGAACCGGCGGCTGAACGAACTGATTGAGCGGGAAATCGGCGTTGACAACGGCGATGAAATGGCCGAGGCGCTGAAATTTTTCGGAGTGGAGCGGTGACGGATACAAGAACTTACGCGATTATGGCCAAGCCCGTGGGGTCGCGCTGCAATTTGCGCTGCGATTACTGCTATTATCTGGATAAGCCCGCGGGCGCGTTGATGGACGACGAGCTGCTGGAGGAATACACGAAGCAGGTGATTGCCGTTCATGGGCGAGACGCGGAAATTGAGTTTGCCTGGCACGGCGGAGAACCGACGCTTGCCGGAACCGCCTTTTTTGAAAAGGCCGCCGCCTTTCAAAAGATATACGGGAAGGGGCGCGTCATCCGAAACAGCCTGCAAACCAACGCCACTTTGCTTGACGACGAGCTGTGCCGATTTTTCCGGGAGCACGGATTTCTGCTGGGAGTGAGCGTAGACGGCCCTGAGGAACTGCATAATCGTTATCGAGGGAACACATACACCCGGGTTATGGAGGGAATCGAGCTGCTTCGCAAGCATGGGGTTCCCTTCAACACGCTGACGGCGGTACACGCGGGTAACTGCCGCGAGCCGGAACGCGTCTACGCTTTCCTGAGCGAGCTGACCGACCACATGCAGTTCCTGCCGGTGGTCGAGTTTTTGCCGACGGCGTGTGATACCAAGTTGCGATCAAACGGATGCGAACCTGAAACTCAAATGCCGAACAATACTGCTTCTAGCTATTCTAACTTCAGGCCCTTGATTTCATATGAAAAGGAGCGCGGCCTGCGATTCTCGCCGCCGCCCGGCGTATATTCACGCTCTCAGCGAAGCGGCCGGGCGGCTGAATTCAGCCTGAAGCCGGACGATTTCGGGAAATTCCTGTGCGGCATACTGAACGCGTGGAAGCGTGAGGACGCAAAGTTTGTGCAGTTGTTTGAAACCACGTTAGGGGCGATTTTGGGGCAAAAAGGAGGAGTCTGTTCCCACGAGGCGATTTGCGGGCATTGCGCCTGTGTGCTGGAAAACGGGGACGTGTATTGCTGCGACCGGTACTGCCACGGAAATTACCGGCTGGGAAATATACGGACTGAGCCGTTGGGCACGCTGCTGGAGAAAAACCGGGAGTTTGGCATGTACAAAACATACGGCCTGACGGACAAATGCTATGACTGCGAGTACGTCAGGCTGTGTTTCGGCGGCTGCCCCAAGGATAGAGTTTTCACAGGAGCGGGAGGGGCGGACGGCGGAGGAGAAAACCATAATTACCTTTGTGAAAGCTACCGCCGGTTTTTCGCGACATTCTCACTCCGCCGCAAGCGGCTGCCCGGGTTCCGGCAGCGCGGGGGGTGTAATATGACTCAACCTCGCGATGTTGAGTAAAAGGTTCCTATCGCCGTCCGCCTTGACATTCTCGTTCAGCAGCAGGATTTCCAGCCACGAAGTCCCGGCGGACTGGCCGAAAAGGGCGAGGTTCAGGTCATCTCGGGTCATGGTAATCGTGACGTCGGGCGGCGAGTTCGTGAAAATTGAAGAATCCCGCGTCCAAAGCACGTGATCTTCCATGCGCGTCTGGTATTTGTTCCCGTCGATTTCCCAGAGTACGGTTCCCGTGAAAGAAGAAGCGTCGGTCAAGCCGTTGATCTGTGTCGCAAGGGAGTCGAGTATCTGTTTCGTCCCCATGTTGCGCACGGTATCCGGTCCCATCGCGGCGATCGCCGCCGTATCGAGAAGGTTCCGGAATCTTTCGTCGCGGTTCCTCCAGGCTCCGGTCAGGAAATAATTCCTCCAGACGCCGCTCTCCGCCGCGTAGGCCATCTGTTCAAACGCGTCGGCCTGCAGGTTCATCGCCTCGGCATATACGGAACTGTCCCACTCGCCGGGCGCAAGGCGGATAAGCTCAAGCGCCTCGACCACCCAGCGATAGCTCCCGTCCGCGTATGCCAGACGCGCCGCTTCGAGCAGACTGCCGCCGGACCGCGGCAGGTATCTCGCGTAGAGCGCGGCGAAGGTTGTGTCGGGAAGCCTCCAGAGCGAGACGGGGTTGTTGTCGAACCAGCCGAGATACTTCTGGTAGACCGCCTTGACGTTGAAGATAGTTACGCCGTAATAGCCCCGGTTGAACCACTCCTTTGCCAGGGCCGGCGGCAATGTCAGAACCTCCGCGATCTCCCTGGCGTCATAGCCTTTGTTCAACAGAAACACGGTCTGATCGTGAATGAAGCGGAACAGGCGGCTCTGTTTGCCGATATATTCCGCCACCGCGTCCTTCCCCCAGCGCGGCCAGTTGTGTCCTCCCCAGACGGAATCCGCGCGCCCGGCGTCCACCCACCGCCGCTTAATTTCATCGAGGGAGTCGCTCCAGGCCAGCGGGTCCCTCAGTTGAGCGCCGCGAGGCGTGAGGATGTTGTGCTGCGTCTGGACGCACATATCGGCGACGCCGATCGAATTATAGTCCGCAAACATCATAACCATGCTGGCCGGGGCCTCGGTGCCGGGCGCCAGTATAAATTCGACTTC
>WRKN01000181.1 GCA_009778055.1 Synergistaceae bacterium | reverse complement strand
AAATAATAGAAAATGAAATATTGACGTTATCGCGTACCTATGAGGGCGTGTCTGTGGATTGTTCCGTAATCATGCCAAACCATGTTCATATGATTATCGGTATTTACGGGAACGGGCGGCAAGATGCCGCCCCTACGGTGCCGAGGATGATGAATCAATGGAAACGGGCTGTTTCCGTTAAAGTCGGTTATTCCGTCTGGCAAAAATCTTTTCATGACCACATCATCCGCGACGAAGACGATTACCGGCGGATTGCGGAATATATCGAAAACAATCCCCAAACCTGGACGGAAGATTGCTTTTACAGGGACGCCGATTCGTTTATGAAATTCGAGGAAATTGCCCCGCAAAACATTTGCTCGGGTGCGGCGTTCTGATGTATCTCGACGTTTTCCTTAACATGTTGACATTGGACATATCTCCCATATAAAAACAACGTACGGGCCTTCTCATAACGGGAAGGCCGAATGTTTTGGCGTGGTGTATACTGTTTGCTTTGTGAAGTCCCGGAAAAGAAACAGCGGCAAGACGATTTCGTAAGCGATTCCCTTGGTTCCGTATCCGCTACACGTATCGACATAAGGTTTCTTTGAGGTAAAATAAAAAAAGCCATCTATTCCCCCACGGTCAAGGAGGAAAATTGGAATGTTTACGCAGACAGTAGAACGCCGGGAATTACACCAGGTAATTGATATGTTGCCGGACGATAGAGTAATTGCCGCGCTTGACTTTCTCAAAGGATTACGACGACAACACCAAACGCCGCCCGCGCCAGAAAGCGTAACCGCGCACGGTAAAGAAGAACTTTATAAAATGCTTGAAGTTGGCAGGACACAGATTCGAGAGGGGAAAGTAGTTGACCCTGACGATATCATGGCGCGGCTAAAGGATGAGTATGGATTTTCAGGTTAAATATTCGGAACAAGCCGCACAAGACATTTCCGACATCATTGAGTATATCTGCGGTGTATTGCATAACCCAGGAGCCGCCGAATGTTTTTACGATGAAGTAAACAAAAAGCGGCAAAACATCAGTAAAAATCCCTTTATGTACCCACTCTCCCGTGACGAAAAACTGAACGCCGAGGGCTATCGTGTCGTTGTTATCAGGAATTATCTGCTGTTTTATTTTATCAATGAAGCAGACATGATTGTATACATAGCAAGGATTGTTTACGGAAGGCGGGATTTTATTTCTATTACTCAAAACCAATGAAACGCGGGGACAAGCCCGGTACGCAAAGCAAGAGGCGGAGAAAATCCCGCCCTTTCTTTATTCTCTTCGGTAAAGCGAAACGAAAGGAATGGTCATAGTTTTGAAGAAAAATATTGAGACGGAGCTGGGTATCTGCCAGACGACCCCGCGCGTCGCTACGCACCCCGCCGAACAGAAGGGACGAGGTTATGGCGCTCCTGTCCGCCGGGGGTTTTGACGGAGTCCCGTATCGACCTGTTCCCCGAGTCGATACGGCTTTCGTCCACCGTGTATCCCTCTCTCGTTCCAGGGTTCGGCCAGGGATTGGCAACGGTGCAGACGGAAAGTTCCATGCTGGCGGCCTCGCTTGTTTCCGTATTCTGGCGCAGACTTGGGGGAACGGTTCTCGACATGTGTGTGGAATTGAGGTGACAACATGCGGAAACACAAACGTGTGAAGTCCCGGAAAAGAAACAGCGGCAAGACCAACCGTACCAGGTTTGCTCATCTTGCCGCTGCTCTCTACTTGTAAAGAAACTAAGCGATCGACACAACTCGCTATGCTCGTCGGTCGCCTGCTTATGGGCACTCCACCTAATCCTGTTACTGTGGGATAGGCGGTCCCGCTAAGATAGGGGGAATATCTAAATAGGGTCAACTCCCCTGCCACACGACATAACCCCATAAAAAATACTGACTCCCGGCGAAGTTCAATTTTTGGCACATACACTAAGGCAGTTCCATGCCCAGGTAGTTTACCGCGTTGTTGAAGCAAACGTCCCTCACTATCCCTCCGATGTGGTCGAAATCCGGCGGCAGCTCCCCGTTTTCCATCTCCGTGCCGAGCTTCGCGCAGAGCAGGCGGCGGAAGTACTCGTGCCTGGGATAGGAGAGGAAGCTGCGCGAGTCGGTGAGCATCCCGACGAAGCGGGAGATAATACCTATGCTTGACAGGGCGCTGAACTGCCGGTTGATGCCGTCCTTGTGGTCGTTGTGCCACCAGGCCGTGCCGAGCTGTATCTTGCCGGGCGTTTTACCGTCCATGAAAGAACCTGCTATCGACGCCAGCATGTCGTTGTCGTTGGGGTTAAGGGAATAAATTACGGTACGCGCCAACAGGTCTGCGGAGTCCAGGCGGTCGAGCAGCGCCACAAGGGCCGAACCCGTGTCGAACTGTCCTATGGAGTCGTAGCCGGTGTCCGGCCCGCGAAGTTTGAACGCCTTTGCGCTGTTGCTGCGCTTGGCCCCGAGGTGCAGTTGCTGTGTCCAGCCGGCGCGCGCGTCCATGCAAAGCAGGTCGAAAAGAACCGACGAGCGGTACTGCTCCAGCTCGCCGTCCGCGAGAGATGTTCGTGAGCGAATTTTTTTGAAGCAGTTCTCAACCTCCGAGGCGGTGTAAGGGGCGGAGTAAGGGCGCTCCATTCCGTAGTCCGATAACCGGCATCCGCACTCGTGGAAAAAATCGTGCCGCGCCTGAAGCGCATCCATAAAATCGGCGTAGGCGGAGATACTTTTTCCGCTTGCCGCCTCCAGTTTGTCAATCCACGAGTTCAGCGCGGCCTCGTCGCCCGCCGCCAGCGCTTTGTCGGGCCGCCAGGTGGGATAGACTTTACATCCCCAGTTTTCCTTCGCCAGGGCGATGTGCCCCTCAAGGCCGTCGATGGGGTCGTCCGTCGTGCAGACGATGGAAACGTTGCTGCTTCTTATAATTGAGCGTACGGAAAACTCGGACCTGGCCAAAAGTCCATTGCAGTGGTCATATATTTCCCTTGCGGTTTTTGGACTCAATATCTCGTTGACTCCGAAGTACCGCTTCAGCTCCAGGTGCGACCAGTGGTACAGGGGGTTGCCTACCGTCTGCGGGACGACCTTTGCCCACGCCTCGAAGCGCTCGTAGTCACCGGCTGCGACGGGTATGCCGGAGACCAGTTCCTCCGAAACGCCGCAGGCCCTCATGGCGCGCCACTTGTAGTGGTCGGCGTAGAGCCATACCTGCGTGATGTTCTCGAACTGAGCGTCGTCCGCCACCTGTCCTACCGGCAGGTGAGAGTGGTAGTCGAAGATAGGCATGTCCTTGGCGTAATCATGGTACAGCCTCTCGGACGCCCAGTTCGGCAGCAGAAAATTATCGTCCATAAACGTTTTCACGAAAAAATATCCCCTTTCCTAAAATTATTTCGCAAACAAATTCGGCAGGAACAAACTAATTCCCGGAATAAACGTGATGAGCAGCAATGCCACTATCATACACAGGTAAAACGGCAGCGCCGCCTTGACAAGGCGCTCGATCGACACCTTGGAGACGGCGGAGCCGATGAAAAGCACAGCGCCCACGGGCGGCGTGAGCAGGCCGATGCCGCAGTTGAGAATAATCATGATGCCGAACTGGATGGGGTCGATGCCGATGGATTTGGCAATAGGCAGCAGAATGGGGGTGGCAATCAGGATGATGGGGGCCATGTCCATAATGCAGCCGAGCATAAGCAGGATAAGATTGATCAGCAGCGCCAGCACGATGGGGTTGTCGGATAGGCTTGTGATGGCGGTCGCGGCCATTTCGGGAACTTCGAGGATAGTAATGCAGTAGCTGAACGCGCTGGAGGCGGCAATCAGGATCAGCACGATGGCCAGAATGTCTATGCAATCGTCCAGCACGCGCCAAACGCCCTTCCAGTTCAGTCCCTTATAGATGAACACGCTTACAAAAAGGCTGTAGACAACGGCAAAAGCGGCGGATTCCGTCGCTGTGAACACGCCGCCGACCACGCCGAAAATCACGATAATCACCGCGGCCAGCGCCCAGAAAGAGCTGGCCAGTTGCTTGACGAAGTTTATGAAGTTGAAGGGCGAACCCTTGGGGTAGGCGCGTTTAACCGAAATGATGTAAGAACCTATCATCAGCGTCAGCGCGAGCAGCGCGCCGGGCAGATAACCCGCCAGGAACAGACTGCCCACCGAAATGCCTCCCGCGGTGGTGGCGTAGATGACCATGTTGTGGCTGGGGGGGACAAGAAGCCCCTCAACGGAGGACGTTATAGTGACAGCCGCGGAAAAGTCGTCGTCGTAACCATTGTTAACCATCATGGGTATAAGAATGGGGCCGAGCGAGGCCGTGTCGGCGGCGGCGGAGCCGGAAATGCCGCCGAAGAAGTACGAGGCCACGATATTGACCATCGCGAGGCCGCCGCGCATCCACCCAACCAGGGAGTCGGCCAGCGCGATCAGTTTTTCCGAAATGCCGCCGGAGCCCATAAGCACCCCCATTGTAATGAAGAACGGCACCGCCATCAGGCTGTAAGAGCTGATGCCCTTTACCATATGCTGGCAGACAGTAACCAGATTGAGACCCTGAACCGTCAGACACAGCACCGAGGACAGGCCGACCGCGTAGGCAATGGGAAAGCGCAAAAGGATCATCAGGCCAAGGCTTCCCAGCAGCGTAATGATTGCGATTGTTTCCGTGCTCATACGGCTTTTCCCTCCTCGACAAAAAACGCCTTGATGTGCTCGTACAGCACTTCCGTCTGAAAGATAACCATGGCAAATCCTGCCAGAGGTATGGGGAAATACATCCAGAAACGGGACACGGAGGGCATGGAAACGTAGGTTCCAATGCCTCCGAGCGTACCGGCATACCTCCAGCCCACGAAAATCATGATAAAAGCGAAGATCATGACGCCAATGTCGGCCAGGACGTCCAGCGCTTTGATAAGGGTTTTATCCAGGTATGGATCCAGCGCGGACATTCTTATATGCGAGTTCTTGCGAATGGCAATCGCCGCGGACAGCACAGCCATATAGGCCATGCACGACAACACGACCTCCTCGGTCCACGCGGGGTCGGGAATGAACGGCACATAACGGC
>WRKN01000180.1 GCA_009778055.1 Synergistaceae bacterium | reverse complement strand
CGAAAGCGCCGGCGTTCATGGCCTCCCTCACGTGATTTTTCATCTGTTCAATTTCCGCGTCCGCCGCCTCTCGGTCTTCGAATCCCATCACCGCCACGCGCAGCGTGCCATGTCCAAGACATGCGGCCAGATTGAGGGCGAGAGGGAGTTTTTCGGCTTCTTTCAGCCATTCGTCGAACGTTCTCCAGTTCCAGGAGACTTGAGCGCCTCCCATGATAAATCCCGAATAAGACTCCAGAAGCGGAATATATTTCTCGTCCGCGGGCGCGGCACTCGGGCCGCACTGCCCTCCCGCCTGGGTGGTGACGCCCTGAGCCAGTTTCGAAAGCATAACGGGGTCTCGGAAAACGACGAAGTCGGAATGTGTGTGTATGTCGATAAAACCCGGAGCAAGAACTTTGCCGCCAACGTCGACCGTCGAGCGCGCGCTTTCTTTGGAAAGGCTGCCTACCGCCGAGATACGCCCGTCCAAGACCCCGACGTCTCCCCTATACCAAGGAGTTCCTGTGCCGTCGACAATTCGGGCTCCGCGAAATACAACATCCAACATGATTCTCACCTCTTCGTTGAATATTTAAGGTGATCTTCTCAAGATATTGTATCATTGTTTTCGATGCCGAATTACGTAGCCTTAATCAGTGCAGCAGAGATTGTCCATGAACTTGAAACCCTATAATACGACAAATTACCTTATTCCGACGCCTTAAAATTATAAATCGGCTCAATGCGGTCGATTATTTCCCCCGCGTCTCTGTACGCCATCGGCGACTCGTCCAGTGTGTCTCGAACCACGCAGGTCGAGAAAACCTCCTTCATGCTTTCTCGGTACTCGTCCATAGACAGAGTCGCAAACGCGGACTTGCGGCTCATCAGCCGCCACGGTCGCCGCGCAGCAGCGAATGGACTTCGTCGACCACTTTGGGATGACGTCTAATCGCTAACTTTCTATTATGCCGGAATTTTCTGCTTGACGCTTAATTGATAGCCCAGATTGTCCAGGGCTTTGGCAACGGTGACAAACGATGGGTTGCCGTCTTGCGAAAGGTAACGGTAAAGGCTTTCACGGTTCAGGTTTAGGTCTCTGGCTAGCCCTGTGCCGTGGGCCGTCGGGGCTGGCGGATAAACGTTCAACCCCCCGCGCGTAGCGCCGGGGGTTGATTGCAATTTTATTCTTCTTCCATGTGCACCAGCACGGAGGATTTCCAAACATCTCCGGCGATCTCGTACTGCACAAGCCCCCGGTGTTTCTCACAAACCGCCCTGACCGACGACAGCCCAACCCCTTCTCCCTCGTCCGTTTTTAACGACAGGTACACCCCTTCTTTTCCGCTCTCACGCCATAACCCGTCAAAGCTGTTGACCACCGCGAAGGACAGCCTGTCGCCTGCGATGCGGGAGTATACGCGGATAAATTTGTTTCCATGCTTCATGCGGCGGCAGGCTTCCACGGCGTTTTCCAGAAGGTTGCCCATGACGACGCACAGGTCGATCGCCGGAACGAAACCCGTATTCTCCGGCACTTCCAGGCGAGCCTCGACTGATACGCCCTCGCTTTCCGCCATGCCGATGTAGTGGGCGGTCACCGCGTTGACGGCGTAGTTTGCGCAGTAAGTTTTTTCCTGCGCGGATTCCAATTTCTCCGACAAACTTTGTATGTACTCTTCGAGTTTTGCCGCCCCGCGCGCCAGCTCCCCCATCAAGGTTAAATGGTGGCGCATGTCATGCCGCATGAATTTTATGTTTTCCGCGTTTTTCATAAGCCGCTCGTACTGCTCCCGCTGCATGGCAAGCTGACGGTTTACGGCAGCCGTCTCGGATTCCAGCCGGACGTTTTTCACCACGCCGTCGAGTACGCGAAGCAGGAGAACGCACACGGCGAAGGACGAGATTAGATATATGAGGAACATAACCGGATGGACGGTGTCGATAACGCGCATACTGAGGTAATCCGAGGAAAAAGCAAAAGACTCGGAGATAAAATAGAACACGGCGGGGACGGACCACAGCCATTTCATATCCCGCGATTTAACCTGCCGCAGGGGGTGCGCGAACCAGCGGAGCACCGCCCACCCTCCGAGGGTATACACGGCAATGTTGATCAAAACGGTAACCGGGAAATTTTTATCCGCGCCGAAGGCGACGGCAAACGCGCGGATAAGCGGCGCCAGGCAGGAGGCCGTGTGCAATGCCACAAAAGACACAAATAACAGTTTTTGAAAGCCTTCCCGCACAGTTTTCGCGTAATAATATAAAAAGGCCGCCAACATGAACGCGGCGACGCCGATTGCCCAAAATTCTCCGGAGCCCCGGTAGGCCAGAAACAGGAAAATCGCTACCACAGCTATAAAAAGAAGAGACATTTCCACTGCGATTCTGAGCGCCGAACGCCTGAGTCTGTCCCGGAAGATGGCGCAGCATACGACCACAATGAAAACGAACTCGTTTATGGGCTCGTAAAAGTTGATGAAAAAATCGATGCAAAGGTCGATTAAATCGTTCATATCTCGTCTCTCCCTGTTTCAGACAGGTGCCACTTGTCGAGTTCGCGCGCGTATTTCGCCACGTCGTCGCGCCGGATGTATACCCTGTGCCCGTTCTTCATGATGAAGTCGCGGTCGACTTTTTCCACGTAACTCATGTTCACGATATAGCTTTTATAGCATCTCAGAAAGCGCGGCGGCTGCAACTGCAGTTCGAAGTCCTCCATGGTCATCGAACTCGTTTCGATCTCCCCGTTTGCGGTGTGTACGCGGCAGATGTGCCCATGAGCCTCCACATAATAAATATGATCCAGCGGAACGTTGACGCGCCGGCCTTTGGCGTTCACCAGGCAGGTTTTTTGAGAGCGCTCCATCAGCGCCAGGCGTTTCTTCAGAACTTTTTCCAGTTTTTCATGTTGCACCGGCTTTATAAGGTACTGCTCCGCCCCCACGTCGAAGGCCTCCGGCATGTGGTCGCGGCTGCTGGTGGTGAACACCACCCCGCAGGCGTCGTCTGTTTCCCTAAGAACGCCGGCCGCTTCAACGCCCGAAACGCCGCCCATGTAAATATCGAAAAAGACAAGGTCAAACCCTCCGGCGGGACGGCCTGCCAAAAAAGCCAGGAAGGCCTCGCCGCTTTCAAAAAGGCTGATCTCGGCGGCGACGCCGCTCGCGTTTATCAAAGAGGAAAGGTGTTCCGCGTCTTTGCCGTCGTCCTCGCATATCGCTACCCGCAAGGTATTCATGCCGTTATTTTGCGCCGAAGGGGTAGACGACTGCCTTGTAGAGGCCGGCGTTCTCGAGGATAACGGCCTGGCCGCCGGCGGTGGAGCGGACGCCTTTCTCCATGAGGAGGGCCAGGGGCTTCGAAAATTCCGTCAGGTCGCGGACGGTTACGGTTTTAATTTCTTTCAGGATGTTCAGCTTATAGTCGTCGGGGTAGTTCTGGTATTTCCTCATCATGGCGTTGAGCGCGCCGATCAGTTCGCCCTCTGGGACGGTTTGCTGGGCGAAAGCGCTGATTATGTAGCGGTTGACGTCCCCCTGGCTCAGACCGTGGCCGGCGGCGAAGCCCGGCATCCCCTCGTAAGCTGCGAAGGTCTCCGCCACCGACGGGTCGCGGTAGGACATAAAAGTCAGGCCGTTCAAGTTGGCCGAGCCCCAGCAGCCGTAAGCGCCGTTCGTGTACCGGACCGTCGGCGTAAGGTAGGCGTCGGACAATATTTCCGTCATGGGCAGGAGCTTACCGCCGAACTTAAGCCCGATTTCGTCGTGGGAGGCGAAAACCACGTTGTACTGCACGGAGGCGTCGACGACCAGCCCCTCGGATTCAGCCGGCCTGGGGATGGAGCTGAGGTCAGCCGCTGGCGCGGACTCATCGGCCAAGTGCCCCAACAGGAGAGGCGCGTTTTTCTCGAACGCCTCCACTCCTTCGACATTGCCGGCAAACATGACGACCACTCCGTCCCTGAATTTGAGCTTG
This sequence comes from Synergistaceae bacterium, assembly GCA_009778055.1. Taxonomy (GTDB): domain Bacteria; phylum Synergistota; class Synergistia; order Synergistales; family Aminobacteriaceae; genus WRKN01. Next base: position 1,145 of record WRKN01000180.1, on the reverse strand, counting down.
TCGCGCACAGCCGCGAGTTTGGCGCTGAAGCCCTCGGGGTCGCTCTCCAGTAAACTCTGTGCCTCGGATAAAAATTGATGGTAGCCCACGCCGCGCATATGGTCGTTGTAGGCATGGCGGTCGAAACGGCTGGCCAGGGCGCGGTTGAATATAACTGAGTGGGGGCTGTTGTTGATGGAGCTGCGTGTGGAGGTTTTAAGCCGCCCGATCACGCCGGAGATCGTGGGCGTGTCGGAAAGGTCGGTTTCGAGAAGCATCTCCCGCACCAGAGCCGCGGCCTCGGCGTAGCCGTCGTTTGTGGCGTACCACTGGAGGTTGAACATGGGCCTGTAGGAGAAGTCGTAGAACTCCCTGGAGCCCGCCGTGGCTTTGAATTCGTACAGGTAGCGCGACATTTTGGTCTGAAGGGCCGCCAGACCGAGCCCCTTTGTCGGAACCTCGCCCAGCAGGCCCGCGTAAAGGTTCAGGTAGTGCAGCTCCTCCGGCGTCACAGCGATGGAGTTGTAGTCGACGCCGGTGATGTTGAGCCCGCCGGTGACGGCTTTTGCCATATACGCCTTCACTCCGTTCAGGGACTTTTCACTGATGTCGTAACTCTTTACTTCAACCGGCAGAGTTTCAACGGTGACGCCCGTGAGGCGGTCGAGCAGCTCCGGCGGGACGGGCGCCTCGGCCATGGCGGCAAGCGCCTTGTTCACCTCTATGATCTTGACGATCTCCTCTTCCGACATTCCCGCCTTGGCGGCGTCAAGTTCCGCGCGGAGTTCCCCGTCCAGCTTTTCCTTCAAACCGGGGGCGGGGATCGTCGCCACAAGGACGCTGTGAGGGTTGCCGGCTATGTATTTCCCGACCATGGCCTCGAAATGGCCGGACGCGTATTCGGCCTTGGCGGTTTCCATGGCGTCAAGCCATTCGTTCCAATTTTCGTAACCCAAGCCGTTGGAGCCGAGCCACGCCATATAGGAGGTTATCCTGAGGCCGATGCCGGACCTCTCCGGCAGGGACAGCACGTAAAACTCGTCGGAGGCGATGGCGGCCTCCAGGTACTCCCCGTCGAAGCCGGCCTCCATGATCTCCGCGACGGCGCTGTCCACGGCGGCTTTCAACGTATTCATGTCGCCCTCGTCGACGCCCTTTGCGGAAAT
>WRKN01000179.1 GCA_009778055.1 Synergistaceae bacterium | reverse complement strand
TTACTTATGGTGGCGGCAACTGGAGTCGAACCAGTGACACCGCGGGTATGAACCGCGTGCTCTAGCCATCTGAGCTATGCCGCCTTTTCATATTTTTGATTTTCAATTTGGTTGCGGGGGCAGGATTTGAACCTGCGACCTTCGGGTTATGAGCCCGATGAGCTTCCTGGCTGCTCCACCCCGCGATGTAAAAATACTGTCAGTTGACGGATACAAATTATGCCATGTCTTTTTGATTTTGTCTACTATCCGCGTTGCGTCATAAAAAACAACCCCGAAAATTTGTGCCATCCGTTGGGGAGAGGCGGAGTACAGCGTTCTGCACCAACAACAGGCCGCACAGAATACGCCTGATTGATGATGGTTTATGTGATATGCTTTTTTATGAAAAAACTCTTAAAGGAGTGGGCGGAATGACCATGTTCAAACTTCCCGAATACCGCGAGCCCCCTTTCGACGGACCTCCGTTAAAGGACGCCCCGCCTGCCCGCACAGCGCCGGCGCCGGCGGACGGAGTGGCTCCTTCCGGTTTCCATGCCTTGTCCATTTTTCCGGAGTATTTTAAAATAGCCGGCGCTGGAGGCAAAAGCGCGTGGCTTCTTCCGGCGGAAAGCCGGATGGACTGCGTCCCGGTGCTTCGAGAGCCAGCCTCTGGGTCCTGGATAGACGTCGTGGAGTTTCGCAACCTGAAGCGCGGCGATTTGGTCGTCATTGGGCGGACTGAGGACGGCAGCGAGGGTATTTATGTGAACTCCAGCGCCTTCTGCGATGAGGAGACAACCTCCCAGGAAGCCTTCGCGTTTCGGACGGGGCGCAGCCGCGAGACAGCTTATTCCCGCGATTACGACAAGCTTTACGAACTGCTGCGCTATGAAAAAGAGCACGGCTTTATAATGTGGGTGCTGGGTCCGGCCGTGTCGTTCGACTACGACTCCCGCAACGCCATGGCAAGCCTTATTGAGAAAGGTTACGCGCACGCTGTCATGGCCGGAAACGCCCTTGGCACGCACGATTTGGAAGGCGCTTTGTTAAAAACGGCGCTGGGGCAGGATATCTACACGCAGGAGAGCAGGCCGAACGGGCACTACAACCACTTGGACCTGCTCAATCTGGCGCGCGGGCACGGCTCCATCGAAAAATTAATCGAAATGGAAAAATTAAACGACGGAATAGTCCATGCCGCCGTCAAGAAGGGGATTCCTATGGTCCTGGCAGGCTCCATCAGGGACGACGGGCCTTTGCCCGGAGTGTTCGGGAACGCCTACGAGGCGCAGGATGCCATGCGGGGGCACGCGCGTAAGGCCACCACAATCATCGCGCTGGCGACGCAGCTGCACACCATCGCGGTCGGCAACATCACGCCATCCTACGTCGTCAGGGACGGCAAAGTGCGCCCGGTATATTTTTACGCAATCGACGTATCGGAGTTCGCCGTAAACAAACTCCGTGACCGCGGGACGCTTACGGTCGTTCCTATTGTCACCAATGTGCAGGATTTTCTCGTGCATTTGAAAAATAACCTGTAATCGAGTAGGAGGGCGGTCATTAGTTGGCCGCCCGTCCTCTCACACCACCGGGCATACCGTCCGGTACCCGGCGGTTCAATAGCTTGAGTGCAGTACCTCGTATCTTTGGGATATGTCGTCATATCCGATTGAGACGAGGTATTTGTTTGTGAGTGATGTTGTCAGTATCCAGCTACCGGCGATACGCCAGTATCCAAGCCGACTGTTCGCCCATTCCCAGGCCTTACTGTTCGGTACCCCAAGTCGTTCCAGGTTGTCATGTTTAGTCTTGATTTTCTTCCACTGCTTCCAGAAGATTTGTCGGACTCTGCGGCGTATCCATTCGCTTAGGGCCTGGATTCTCCTCTTCATGTCCGCAATGGAATAGTAGCCAAGCCAGCCGGTAGTGTAGCGTTTAAGGGTTGCCAGTATTTCTTCGATAGGTTTGGCCTGTTTTCTGCTGGTGAGCTTCTTAACGGTTTCTTTGAATCTGCTCAGACTCTTCTGGTGCGGGCGGATTCCCGTTTTTCCTCTGATTTTGTACAGAGAGAAACCCAGAAATTTGAGCTTCAACGGGCTTCCCGTTTTACTCTTATCCTGATTCACTTTGAGTCGGAGTTTTACTTCAAGGAAATTCGTGCAGCTCTTCATCACTCTGTCTGCGGCTCGGAGACTCTTCACATAGATGTTACAGTCATCTGCGTACCTCACGAATTTATGCCCCCTGCTTTCAAGCATTCGGTCAAATTCCGTGAGGTAAATATTACTGAGAAGCGGCGAGAGGTTACCGCCTTGGGGCGTTCCTTCGTCTGTAGGACTGTAGATTCCATTCGCCATTACGCCGCTCTTTAGGAACTTTCGTATTAGCTTCAAGACCGCTTTGTCCTTCACTTCTCTGCCGACCAGACCCAAGAGAATGTCGTGATTCACTGTGTCAAAGTATTTCGCCAAATCAATGTCTACGACACTGGTGTACCCGGCATCGTAGTATTCTTTGGCTCTTACTATTGCCTGGTGTGCGTTACGACCTGGCCTGAATCCATAGCTGCTTTCAGAGAAATTTGGCTCAAATATAGGCTGCAATACCTGCATTATTGCCTGTTGTACCATGCGGTCAACGACCGTTGGCACTCCAAGCAACCTTATGCCGCCGTCAGGTTTGGGTATCTCCACCCGCCTTACTGGCTTCGGTTTGTACCAACCGCCTCTGAGGCTTGCAATGAGTTCTTCACCATGTTCTCTTAGATATGGCAGCATATCATCGACTGCCATTCCATCGATGCCTGCTGCTCCGCCGTTTTGCTTGACCCTTTTGTATGCCGCGTTCAGGTTATCCTTGTGCAATATACGTTCGAGTAAGCTACCTGCACCGTTCTTCTCTGCGCATTCCAGTATGGCAATGCTCTGCGCTCCACTGCTACTCTCCGTTTCCACCGTACCCTTGCAGGGGTAACCGGCATTACCCGTTTTCTGCTCTCTACGCATTGCCTCACCTTCCTGTCGTTTGAAGACTCTGCTATTGTTCGGCCCTTCCCGATGTCTTGGTACTATGGCCTCTGCTGACTCCTCACAGTTTAGCCGCACATCGCTGTACGGGTTCGGCCAGTGTCAGGGGTAACCTGTCCTTGACCGCTCTGTGAGGCCTCCCCGGGTAAGAGCAATAACCTTCATCCCATGTAACCGCCGCATCTACACCACGGGGTTCGGGCAGTATTGGACTTCGTTTTGTGTGGCAAACTCGTCCACCCCGCAAATGCCTTATATACGATTTCTGTCCGTCGGTTCGGGACTTTGCTTTCGGCTTCATTCAGATTCCACCTCACGATGGACACCCTTGCCGTTCAGCTAACAGTTCCTACTGCCAAGCCTGTAGTGGACTTTCACCACCAAGTTATTGCCCATGTCGGGCTCACCACAAAGTAGGGGCGAACCTATGTGTTCGCCCTGTTGGGATATTTGGCCTGTAGGCTCCGGGCAGACACGCAGACCTGGAAAATTGGCACAAGCGCGTATTTTATAGTCAAACGGGCGGCAAGATGCCGCCCCTACTTACGAGGTCTGTGCCTCCACAGTACTCATGCCGGCTAATTCCAGAATATATTCCACGTCCAGGTGAACGTTTATTGCAGCCGCCAGGAGGTCGTAACTTTTTTCACGCGACGAGGCCGTGTTTTCCGTGGCTTTCGAGTTTTTTTGATATTTTTTGTGTGTTTGCCGGGCCCCGCGCGGCCTTGATGCGGCTGAAAGAGAATCCTCATCCGGAAGGCGCACGCCGGGCGTCCACGGCATGACTCCCACGACCTTGACCCCGGTGCGCTCCTCGGTCCACCTGACGGCGGGCTCGAAAATCGACAGATCGCCCCTGAATTTGTTGAATATGATACCCTTTACCCGCTCCCTGTCGTCACCCAGCAAGTCCAGCGTACCGACCACGGAGGCCAGAGAGCCGCCGCGGTCCACGTCGGTCACCAGAATCACCGGAACTTCGGCCTCGCGCGCCACGCGCATGTTCACGATCTCGGCGTCGTTCAGGTTGACCTCGGCCGGGCTGCCGGCCCCCTCTATCAGCACGGCGTCGAAATTTTTTTCTATATGGGCCAGCGCCCTGCGCACGGCCGCTATTCCCTCGTTCATCGTGAAGGTTCGGTAATAATCCCTGCCCGCCGGCGTGTCAAATACCCGCCCGTTCAAAACGATCTCGGACGACGTATCCTCACGCGGTTTCAAAAGAATCGGGTTCATGAAAACTTCCGGGGCTGTTCGCGCGGCCTCGGCCTGGACCGCCTGGGCCCTGCTCATTTCCAGCCCGCCTTTGACGGCGAGTGAATAATTGGACATGTTTTGGGACTTGAACGGGCACACTTTGCGGCCTCTGTCCGAAAAAACGCGGCACAGGCCGGTCACGATAAAACTCTTCCCCGAATCGCTGCCGGTGCCCTGCACCATAACGCCTTTCATACCAGCTCCTCCTTCGCTTCGAGCAGGGCGCGGACAAAAAAATCGTTTTCTTCCGGCATTCGCGCTGCTACACGGATATACCTGCCGTCCAGCCCGGGGAAGCCGCGCGTGTGACGCACGACGACCCCGCGTTTCAGAAGCGACAGTATCAAACTCAAATCGTCCGAGACCTCCATCAGGAAAAAATTTGTCCGGGTGGGCAGGATCGTAAAGCCGGCGTCTTTCAGCGACGCCATGAAACGCGGCGTTTCCGAGGCGTAGAACGAGCGCGTTTTTCGGACAAACGCGTCGTCTTTCATGAAGGCCGCTCCAGCCGCTTGAGCCGTGGCGTTCACGCTCCACGCGGGCCGGCGCGACTTTAACCGTTCCACGCGCTCACGGCACGCCAGCACGTAGCCGAGCCGCGCGCCGCTCAAATGGAAAATCTTCGTCAGAGAGCGCAGAATGATGACGTTTTCATACCGCATAAAATTTATTCTATCTTGGGGGTCCCTCTCGGGCATCAAAAAATCGACGTACGCCTCGTCCACAACGAACAGCGTTTCCGGCGCTCCGGCGAAGAGTGTTTCGAGTTCCGCCGCGTTGATGTACCTGCCGGTGGGATTGCACGGGTTGCACAAAAAAAGAGCGTCGCAGCCCTTAAGGTCATCCGTGGAAAAAATGTT
>WRKN01000178.1 GCA_009778055.1 Synergistaceae bacterium | reverse complement strand
CATCTCATGCGACAGCGCCATCCATGCCTCGTCGATAATAATCAGCGACGGCGGGTTATGCTTTCCCTCCACAACGGAATCCAGCCGTTTCTCTATCTCCCGGAACAGAAACAGAAAAATCGGCATGACCAGCTTCGCGTCCATCTGAAACACGTGATCCAGCTCAAACACCGTAAAATTCCGATACTGGATATCGTTGGACTCGCCGTCGAGCAGTAGCCCGCCGGGGCTGTCGCCGGTGTAGTAGTCCAGGTATTTCCGTAATTCCAGTCCCTGAACCGTATGGGTGAAATTGGTCAAAGTACGCATTGAAGGTTCGTTTGTGGTTCTCGCCAGGGTGTCCAGCGCCTCGCTTATCAATGAGCGTTCCTCCGGCGTCGGAGGCGTTCCTTTCGACAGGATTATCGCCGCCTCAAGCCATTCCTGCGCGTCGAGCCTGTCTATCGGGCTTTCGAGCGACGCCAGCGGGCAAAAACGCATGTTCGCGCCGTCCGCTCCAATGTCGTAGTGCGCGGCGTCGGCACAGGAAGCGGCCAGAGGGTACATCGAGTATCCTTTGTCGAAAACAAAAATCCTCGCGCCCTCATACCGCTCAAATTGGGAGGCTATCATGGCGAGAATAGTGGACTTCCCCGAGCCTGTCGGCCCCAGGATAAGAGTGTGGCCGACGTCGCCGTCGTGAAGGTTCAGCCTGAACGGGGTGCTTCCGATGGACGCCGCCTGCAAAAGAGCGGGACTCTTTGGAGGGAAGTGACCGGACGGGCAAAATTCTTCTCCCGTCCAGTCCGTCGTCGTCGGGATAATGTCGGCAAAATTAAGGCTTGAAATCATGGGACGGCGGATATTTTCATATCCATGCCCCGGCAGGCTCCCTATAAACGCCTCTATGCCGTTGCGTTTCTCAATACGCGCGGGGAATCCCCTGAACTCGAACGTCTTCACTACCTCCCGCGCCCTGTCTTCCAGTTCTTTTACATCCGAGCCGCGGACGAGGACAACGCAGGTATGATGTCCGTAGCACACGTCGCCGCTTTCCAGTGGCTGCGCCGCTTCGTCGATGTCGTTTACCATGTTGGCGGCGTCGAGGTTTACCGGCGCGTCCGTCCGGTTGAAGATCTGCGCGAAAAAACTCCGGGTCTTCTGCGCCCATCGCTTGCGTAGCGAGGCCAGATAACCGGAGGCGTCCAGATAGTCCGTGAAAATGAAGCGGTTAGAAACCCTCACCTCGAACGGCAGGAGGGACAGCGAGTGCAGAATCCCCGGATAGCTGCCCTGCGGGTATCCCATGACGGAGATGACCATGACGTGATTGTCGTCGTAAATCAATGGAGCGCCGACCAGCATGTCGCGGGCCAGAAGCGTGTCGAGGTATGTTGGAGCCGGTATAGGAACCCTTATCGAGTGCCAGCGCCCGTTTATGACGTAGTTCAATGCCTGCAACAGCTCTGCGTTCATCATTATTTCCCCGTCGGCTTCGGCTTCGCAAAACTCCAGCCTCACAGGTTTACAGCTCATTCTTTCCAGCCGTATCTGTCGGCTCGCGGTCAGGGTGTTTTCCAACTCGTCCAGCTTGTCCTCAAATTGTTTGAGGTTACGTCCGTCCACGGATTGATAATCCGCCTCGGTTTCGCCAAGCATGAAGTTGGCTAACCGCCTCGCTTTGCCGGATTGTTCCATAACCGGAGGCAGGTAGGTAAAGAACAGAGCTATCTTTGTCTCGAAATGCCGGCCTTCCTGCTTATGAAAATAATGGCGTTCGAGGTCTATAAGGTAATTGGTCGGTTCGCGGAAGAAGCCTGCCGGATATCCTTCGGCGGACTTGCGAACCATCTCGGCGTGGAGCATCCAGCCGCGCCCGAGGCGCATGAGGGCTTTGCCGATATACGCGGACAGCGCCTCTACTTCCTCTTTTGTCGCAGACTCCAAGTCCGGGCCTGTGTACCAGAACCCGGCCAGAAACGCCCCATTTTTCAATTCAATGACGTTTTCCGATACGAGAGTCTGGTATAACAATAAGTCCGCAAATCCAAGCTCCTGTTTTGTTTTCATGGAATTGACAACGCTCATTCATCTCCACCGCCTTGCTTTGGGAAGGTTTCTATACCCAGCCGTTCCCGACGCCGGATATTCGTTGCGGTATTGGGCGCTTCTTTTGAACACGTCGCTCATTTGCGCGTCCGTCTTCGCCATGTTGGTGAGCATGGCGCGCCCCGCAAAAAAGAGCGCGCCCGCCATGAAGATGTTGGCGTAGTTTCTTGTCATCAATCCGCCCGGCCCGGCGAGTAATGTCACCACCATGCACAGCATGAGAAACAGGAACCGCTCGCAGCCCATGATGAGCTGCGGGCGGACGAGGCTTCTGTGAATGGGGATGATTCTCAGGTGTTCTTCCATAGTATTAAGGAATTAAGCGATTAAGGCGCTCTGGAGCCCGAACATTGAAAGAACCGTCGGAGCCGCGCCGAGCATTCCGGCCAGTATCGCCGCCATAGCTACCCAGCGCACCCAACCGCCGAGTTCCGACCCGACGAACGCCACCGCGCAGAAACCGCACACGATCATGAAAAGGCCCAACGAAAAAGCCACGGGGCCGGTGAGCGAGTCGGCGAGCTTTTTCAACGCCGAATCCCAGGGGAAATTCGTGGAAGTGTTGGCCTCCGCAGCTCCCGCGAAACTGATCAGACATATCGCCGCCAATATCGCTAAAAACGCTGTACGCTTGTATTTCTTTCTCATAACTACCTCCTGTAATAAATGGGATTCTCAAGGGCCTGCGGCCCTTGAGCGAGGTTTGGGGCAGCGCCCCAAGTTTTTACCCGTTCTTCCTTCCGCCGCTTACCTTGTAAACATGTTCATATCTATATCCCTCCTCTCCAAAACCTGTAACGCAGATAATTTCCGTTACCTGCCTGCCGAGCCGCCCGAACTCCTTCATGTAGGCCACGACGTTAATCGCCTCTGCGATGAGCGCCCGCATGGGCGTCACGGAAACTTCCGAAATGAGCTGTTCCAATCTGAGAAGCGCGGCGGCGGCGTTGTTCGCGTGAACCGTCGCAAGCCCTCCGGGGTGTCCGGTGTTCCAGCTTTTCAACAAATCCAGCGCCTCTCCCCCTCGGACTTCGCCGATGATGATCCGATCCGGCCTGTACCTCATGGCTGTTTTCAGGAGCTTCCTCATTGAAACGCCCTCCGTCGCCACGAAGTTCTGTTTGTTCGTTGTGGCGCATTGCAGCTCCTTTGTGTCCTCGATGACGATTAACCTGTCGTTCGGCGCAATCTCAAGAAGCTCGCGTATCAGCGCGTTCACGAAAGTCGTCTTGCCCGACGACGTGCCTCCGGCGACGAGGATGTTTTTCGCGTCCCGTATCGCCTCCCGCAGATACTCCGCCGCTTCTTCGGGTATCCGGCCTTCGCTCACGTACTGCGAAAGAGGGAATATCGCGGAAGCGTGTTTGCGGATGCTCATGGAGGGGCCGTCCGGCGTCGCGGGAGGTATCGCGCCCTCCACCCTGGAGCCGTCCAGTGGAAGCCTCCCTTCCAAAACAGGGCTTGCCTCGTTCAGTTCCATGCCGCTCATGGCCGCGATGGTTCCGAGCGCGGCCGTGAGGTTTTCCGGCGTGATTCGTCCCCCTGTGTCATAGAGGCGTTTCCCTTTTTCCTCTATCCAGATCAGCCCGTCCGAATTGACGCAAATTTCCAGTACGTCCGGGTTTTCGAGGGCGTTCACTATGCGCGTGTGAAAAAGCATGCAAAAATAGGCCAGTATTTCTGAAATAGGCACGCAAAAGTGGGCCACTGATGGAGCACCTAAGCGACCTGCACAACTGATGGAGAACCTAAGCGATTCGCACAGCTCGTTCCTCGCTGACTCTCTGCTTATCGCAAGAGTTCGTTGGCAGTCTGCTTATATGAGAAACTGCCTTTCGACAGGGAGATATTAGGCTTGAAAAAAGCCCGCATCGGACAACTTTGTCGAGCAGGGCGTTTAATGGGGCTGTCAAAGTAGGTGATGCCTGGATGATCCCCCGAGAGGCCGTTTTAAATCATAAACCCCTACCGCCAGGGGTTAAGTCTCAAAAAACCAAACTCGCCGCCGAACGGGCGGAATTTTTAGCCAAGGCCAAGGAGGTTGACCAATGAGCGCCATCATCAGCTACAAAGAAGTAGAGGAAAGAGTTCTGACCATCAGGGATCAGAACGTACTGCTCGATAGCAGCGTGGCCGAGCTTTACAGCGTGAAAACCAGCGAGATAAATCAGGCGGTAAAAAATAATCCTGACAAATTCCCGGAGGGATACATCTTCACCCTGACCGCCGAGGAGAAAGAAGAGGTTATCAAAAATTTTGACAACCTCGGCAAAGTTAAGTTCTCGCCTGCATTGCCGTCGGCCTTCACTGAAAGAGGCCTGTACATGCTGGCCACGATTCTTAAAAGCTCCAAGGCCACACAAACAACCATCGCCATAGTGGACGCCTTCGCCAAAATGCGCGAGTTCTCTAGGGCGATAGCACTGTTGTCGGAGACTCCGGAGAAAGAACAGCAAAAGGCGCTCATGCAAAGGAGCGGCGAGATATTAGCGGAACTCCTCGACGACGACGCGCTTGAGGCTTCAGACTCGGAGACCACCTTCGAGCTGAATATAGGGTTTATGAAAGTCAAGAAGACGGTCAAGCGGAGCAAGAAAGGCAAGGAAGCGGAATAAACCGGGGGGGGGTAGCTATACACAATCCGGGGGGTAACACGAAGCATTTAGGGGGGTAATAAGTGTAGATTTATAAGGAAATAGTTTCGGGCTGATATAAGGCCGAAACCTTGAACTATCCAAATGAATTTTACTCAAAAATGAGTAAAATCTTCGTTTATAGGGAGGTGACGTGATGAACGATTTGCGAGTGGTTACAACCGGCTATTTTGATACGTCTGTCGAGTGTGATTTCTACAGCGACGGTGACGACGTTTATATGACCATCAATCAATTAGCGCGGGCGCTGGGGTATGCCGACCGGAACGGGGTTGATCAGATTATCTCAAGAAACCCTTATTTAAGTGATCCTGAATTTTCAGTATATGACAGACTGTCAGGTAATGACGGCAAAAAATATAAAACGCGCCTATTCACAGAAGACGGCAT
>WRKN01000177.1 GCA_009778055.1 Synergistaceae bacterium | reverse complement strand
ATTGAAATAGGGTTTGAGTCGAAGCCGGGAGGTTATCTTATCTCCGGCGCGGTAAACATTTTGGAGGCGTTGACCGACGCCTCGGCCTTGGTGGATAAGGAGCCGGCGAGCGGCGGCGGGCTGTTCATGGCGGGAGGCGGCAAACTGTTACTCGCGCTTTCGAGCCGCCTTGCGTTCAGCGCCGATGATTTGAAGGCGTATCCCGAAATTGCGGAGGCATGGGGGAAACTTACAGGCGTTCTCGAAGCGCTGAACATTACCGGGAAAAACCTGGAGGCCATGCTGAACGGTTATTTAACCATAGCTTTCGGAAGCGAGGCCACGATCATGGGCATGAAGACGTCCGGCGGATACGTTGCCCTCACCGGACGCAAAGGCGCGGCGGCCGATATCCTCGGAAGATTCATCGGCAACCCGTTGATTGCCGAGAACATGCCTCTGGTTCCCCTGAAGGCTGACGGGTGGGACGTACTCTACGCGGTGAATCCGTCGGCGGCTCCCGCGCCGCTGCTTTTGGGGTTGATGAAGGACACGCTTTTCGTGGGAGTGGTTGATTCCGACGCGCTGGTCAAAACGCCTGAAGTTTCGCCCGAGGTCGCCCGGATGCTCGAAGTCCCTCTTTTCGGACTCGGTTTCATCGACGCGGCGGCGATCTGGAGCCTGCTGAGGCGGGAAGCCGCCGATCCGAACTCGCTGCTGTATATGGCGCCGGGGTTGGAAGACTTCAGGGGCTTTCTGATTGAAGCGCTTGAAGCGGAGCTGTCCGTGCCCTTGGTAAAAATGTGGTATCCCGAACCGGGAACGGCTTTCATGGAGTTTTCGGTGGCGGACGTCCCGGAGGATAAGCGCCTCCTGCCGCGCCTGTCCAGGATAACCCAAATGATCGTGGCGGGCGAAACCATGCCTGTTCCCGCCGGTCCCATGAGCGACGCGGATTTTATAGAATTATGTAAATCCGGAACGTCGGAAGATATTGCGGCGGCCATCGGAAACGGGGCGAATGTAAACGCCAGGGATCAGGACGGGCAGACACCCCTGATGATTGTCGTCCAAAGAAAAACTACTCCGGAGTTCGCGTCCTTTCTTATCCAAAATGGAGCGAACGTGAACGCCAGGGCTCAAAACGGGCGTACGGCTTTGATGCTCGCCGCCGGGTACAACACCAGCCCGGAGGTCATCACGTTTCTGATCGACAACGGCGCGGATGCGCGCGCCGTGGACGGAGATGGAAAGAGCGTCGGCGACTATGCCTCTGAAAACGCCGCGCTGAGAGCTTACAGGCAATTGCTCGCGGCAAGCGGCTTGGAGATGGCGGAGAGCGGCATGAGCGACGAGGAATTTTTAGCGTTATGCCGGACCGGAACCGCGACGGAAGTCGAGGCGGCTGTCAAAGGCGGCGCGAACGTAAACGCCAGGGACGAATATGGCGAGACGGCTTTGATGCTGGCCGCTCGTTCAACCCGCGATCCCGAGGTCGTCTCCGTTTTGCTCCGGCATGGGGCGGACGCCTCGATAAGAGACGATGACGGAAGGAGCGCCTTCGACTACGCCTCCGTAAACGCGCGTCTGAGAAATACGGACGCTTACCGGCAATTGCTTGAGGCGTCGGAGATCGACATGAGCGACGAAGATTTTCTAGAATTATGTAAATCCGGGACAGCGCATGAAATTGAAGCGGCAATTAAAAACGGGGCGAACGTAAACGCCGCGGATGACAAGGGGACGACGGCTTTGATGCACGCCGCCTACGGCAATCCCAACCCGGAGGTCATTTCCGTCTTGCTCAAAAACGGAGCGGACGCGCACGCCAGGGACGAAGATGGAAAGAGAGCCATCGACCACGCCTCCGAAAACGAAAACATAAAAGGCACGAACGCCTATTGGGAACTGAACGACGCCGGCTTTTGAGCCTAAATTTGGATATTTCTAAGGGGGTATTCACGTGTTACGGAAGTCGTTTAATAAATGTAAAAACTGCGGCACTGAATTACCGGATGGCGCGAAATTCTGCGGCGGGTGCGGAAGCGTTTTTGAGCCGGAAAAGAATATATGCGGTAATTGCGGCATTGAATTACCGGACGACGCGAAGTTCTGCGGCGGGTGCGGCGCGGTTTTAGGCGCTCCCAAACAGGCAACGCCGCGCGAGCCGTCGTATGCTCCCCCGTCTGAGGCGGGGATGAGAATACAGAAGAAAAATTCGATTGGGCTCTTCTTTGTTTACGCGCTTTCATGGATAGCTGTGTTGAGCGGCGTCTTGGGTATTTTATTTTGTTTGTCGGAAATAATATTTTACGGTCATCTCGAAGAGATTCTTTTTGCCGTTTTGTTTTTGATTCCGGCCGCTGCCGGCGGAGCTGGCGTTTTCATTCAATTTAAAAACAAAAAGATGAGAAATCAATGATCTGAATCAAGAAAGGCGGGGACAAGATGGAAAATTGCGCAAAATGCGGCGCGAAACACGCGCCGGGAATGAAGTTTTGCATGGGGTGCGGGACGGCTTATGAAACAGCGGTCACGCAAGAAGCGCAAAAAAAAGTATGTCAATGTGGGCTGGAAATAAATCCCGCCATGAAATTCTGCATGGGGTGCGGAACGGCTTACGACGCGCCCGCCGCTTCAGCCGCGCAAAAGAAACCTGCCGCCGCGTTTTGGAAGAAGGCAAATGTTCAACCGGGCGAAAAAAAGAAGTTCATGCGTAAACCCGCTTTTTGGATCGCCTCGGCGGCGGGTTTTTGCCTTTTGGCAGGGATAATTATGTTTGCATATGACAGCCTGACGTATACGCCGCCACCGCCGAGACGTCCCGTCACGCCCGTCATACCCGTCACTCCCGTCACTCCCGTCACTCCTGCCACCCCTGTCACTCCTGCTCGTCAAGCAGGGATTCCCACCGTGAGCCGCCCTCCGGAAAAGCACCTTGATTGCAGCCAGTGTAACGGCGCGGGAAAACAAGTTTGCCCAACGTGCAAAGGTTCAGATTCATATTCAATGCTTCCGCCCGGGCTTGCTCAACCCCCGGGGACGTTCAATCCGGGAATGACTATGTTCAATAATACGTGCCTGACCTGCTACGGCAGAAAAGAGGTGGCTTGTACTTTAGGCGCTTTATGCAACAACGGCAAGTCGGTATATACAAGCGACGCCTATATCTCATATGTCGGAACTTTGGCGTCGCGCGCGCTTGAAACGGGCACGAACGTCTTTGAAATGGAGCGGGGGGGATATGTCGGTATAGGTACGTGTCCTCACTGCAACGGAGCCAAAGTTGACGGCAATCGTATTTGCATTAGCTGCGACGGAGGGTATCAGCTTTATTTCCTGAATTCCCCCACAGAGCAATTCAGAGCACCTCCCGCCAACTGGCAGGCGCTGGTCGTCAGTGCCGGAGGAGGAGGCGTCAACAACGTCCAGAATGATTTTGTCAGAAGTATGCGGGACTCTCACAACAGACTTATGAGCGACAGGCAATACCAGCGCGATATGAACGCGCTGAAGCAGCGGCAGATAGATCTGCAGCGAAGGGGGCATCATATAGACAGGTTATACAATTATGGTTATGGCAGATAGGCAAAATACCAGTGCGCGGGAGTAGCGGCGGGCTGCTCATGGCGAGAGACGGCAAACTGCTACTATTTAAGGGGTATTTTACATGTTCGACGGCAACGACCATTGGCGCCAGGATGTATCCGGGTCGATATAAACAGGAGGTAGTTCTTATGTTGCGTAGGTTGTTTAAAACCGTTTTTGTCGTGTTGGTGATTTTGGCGATATATTCCGTCGCATCGGCACCCGCCGCGTCGGCGCTTTCGGATGTGGCTGGCTCAAACAGCTTCAGGCGCACGGTCACGTTAGGACAGTTCACCGTACATAACAACGACGCTCCTGAAACCCAAAAAGGCTGGTGTACCTATGATGTTGATGGAGTATATCAACCTTGGACGTTGAATGATTTTAAAAATTCAGGGTACTTGATTCTTGAATTTGAATCGGCGCCGAAAGGCGCGCTGAATTTTTACTGGAGAGGCGATAGGCTCGGCTGGGCTAAAACCGAGCTTGTTCCCGAATCAGGTTCCGACCAAACCACTTTTATTGTCGATATGACCCGAATTTCGGCATACGACATCTATCAAGCGTGCGACAGGCTCGATATCTTTCTCGGTTATTACAATAATAACTGGGCAGATTTGGTAATAAAAGACGCGTATTTCGCGGAAGCTGCGGAAAACCAGCAGAATATTGCCACAGAAACCGAGAAAAGAGATAGTGTTTCCTCCGTTGAGGTATTGCCGGAGGACGCGCTTTCCGCGAGACCGGCTGAGTCCGTTTACACGGCGGCGCGCGTTGACGACCTGAGCGGGCTGTTGCGGGAGATTTTTTCACCGGCCCACACGGAGCTGGCGACTCCTCTGCTGGGAGAGGAACAAGCTCAGATCATGAGCGTCGTCGCGGGAGTGGCCACGCAGACTCCCGCGAAATCGATTGCCGTCGCACTGGGTATGGCGGCCGACATGGAGCCGTTCGCGCAAGTCGCCGTGTCAATGCCGGACTCGGTACGGCCCCAGTTGGATCGCGTGGCCGACGGCAGCGCCACGCCCGTCGATA
This sequence comes from Synergistaceae bacterium, assembly GCA_009778055.1. Lineage (GTDB taxonomy): Bacteria > Synergistota > Synergistia > Synergistales > Aminobacteriaceae > WRKN01. The sequence continues at coordinate 538 of WRKN01000177.1, read as the reverse complement.
TCGTAACTCTGCTTTTGGGCGACGCCGGCATGATGTTCGCGGCCACCGTCGCGCCGGAGGTACATAAGGGGGACAAGGGAACGTATTATACCCTGGAGGGGATTGTGGCGTTCACCGCCAGGGACAACCTGCTGCTGATAGCTTCTTCTCCGGCTGAACTTGAGGCGTCAATCGGCGCGCTGGAGAAACAGGAGAACAGGCTTGCGCTCAAACGCCGTTTTGACAGCCCGAATTATTGGCGGATGCACTTGAACGCTCTCACAGCTGCCGCCATTGTCGGGGAGGACGGCTATGACGAACTCCTCAAGGCTTTCAAGGCGCCGCTCGAAATTGAAATAGGGTTTGAATCGAAGCCGGGAAGTTATCTTCTCTCCAGCGCGGTAAATATTCTGGAGGCGCTGGCCGACGCCTCGGGCTTAGTGGACAAGGAGCCGGAGAGCGGCGGCGGGCTGTTCATGGCGGGAGGCGGCAAACTGTTACTCGCGCTTTCGAGCCGCCTTGCATTTAGCGCCGATGCTTTTAAGGCGTATCCCGGATT
>WRKN01000176.1 GCA_009778055.1 Synergistaceae bacterium | reverse complement strand
AGTGGGCGGAGGTACACGCGACCCTGCCCGGCGCGGCGGCGGCTGTCACGCGGGCCGTCAACGGAGAGCTGGGGCTTCGGTACGCCGATGACAATACGCCGCGGTTTATAAAGGATATGAAAGTACCAGGAGTCGGCGCTGTGAAATCCTTTGACCTGGACGCTTTCCTGACCGCGCGGGGGAAAGTTTTTGTAAACAGCGAGGACTGCGCCGCGCTGGTCGCAACCTTTTCCAATATTCTTGGCTGCTCGCTGTCGGAGATACGTATAGGAAAGAATTTCACATGCAATTTTATAAAAGTTATCGGCAGCGATAGCTGGGAAAACGACGAAGAAGGGCGGGAATATCACGAAATCGCTATGGAAGGGGCTGAAGGGAGCGCCTTTAACGACTGCCTGGTCTACGACGCCAGTCTGCACCTGGACGGTTCGGCTACGCCGGGAGCGGAGAAGGAACCGGAAGAACGCCAGGCCCTGCTTCCGGCTGGAATGAGGTTTTCCAAATACGCCGACACTTTCAAAGTCCCGCGCGCCATCGTCGAGAACAGGTCGTACCGTGAGCATTTGGCGTCCAACGACACGAGCGGAGTGCTGAAGTGCCTGAATGTAGCGGACAGAAACGGCAGCCCGTTGTACAAGCGCAAGCCTGTTAATAAGGGGTCTACGCTATAATATCGTACAGAAAGTTAATATGCGCTCATTTGCTTCATTAGCGACTCAGATGATCATTGGTCTGCTCTCAAATGGCGTTTCGCTTTCTCTTATTACCGATTCTCCTGAATTTACAATTCAATCTTAAAAACTTGGAAGATTTGTACAGCAAGCTTGCGCTTCATCACGCGAACTGAATACTTACAATTTCAATACTTGCAGTGCAACTATTTACTCCTTAACGGCAGTCTTTATACCTTTGAAGGGTTTTAATACCAATAGTCGTGGACATGTTCATAACAGAACCGGCGCGGATTATTTTCCGCGCTGCTTCCCGAGTTGTGTTAAACTTTAGAAAAGGAAAGGCGGGTAAAGGAATGACTAAACTATACAGGGCCGCCGTATTAGGGGCCGCTATGTGTTTTTTGTGGCAGGCCGGGCTGGTTTTCGCGGCTCCCGCGCCTTTGGAGCAGCAGAGTTTCCTGGCGGCCGACTATCGTTTCAGAATTTCGCGAACCACGGACGCCTCGGAGCGCGAAGCCCTATACCTGCGCATGATGGAGGAGTGCCCGGACTCGGAAACGGCGGAGGAATCTTACTGGGCATTGTCGAACCTCTACCTCGACGATTTTGACGAGCCCAAAGAGGACAAGGCCAGGGAAACTCTGGAGCTTTTTCTGAAACGTTACCCCTCGTCGCGATGGGTGACCCACGTCGAAAACCGCCTTCTGTGGCTGCGCGGCGAAGCCCGCGCCACGCCCTGACGCATGAAATTATTTTATTGTAGGAGGACGTTCTTAAATGAACAACGACGCTATTAACGTTATTTTGGCGCGCAGGAGCGTACGCAAGTACGAAGACAAGCCGGTCGAGCGGGAAAAGATCGACCGTATTCTGGAGTGCGCCTGCGCCGCGCCGAGCGCCATCAACCTCCGCCCCTGGCATTTCGTGGAGATAACGGAGCGCGGAACGCTTGACGCGCTGGCCGACGCGCACCCGTACGGAAAGATGCTTACGCAGGCGACCCTTGCTGTCGCGGTGTGCGCGGTAGAAGACACTTCAACCCCCTGGTGGGAGCAGGACTGCGCCGCCGCCATACAGAACATCCTGTTGGCCGCCACCGCCCTGGGGCTGGGCAGCGTCTGGCTGGGAGTCAATCACAACGCGACCGTCCCGGAGAAGGTGCGCGAAATAGTCGGGATTCCGGAGCACGTTCACGTCATGGGCATTGCCGCCATAGGTTACAGCGCGGAACACAAACCTCCATACGCCGGCATCGACCAGGCTCATATCCACAAAGGCCGCTGGTAGGCTCCATACCCCAATCGACTATGGAGGAAAAATTCAAATTAGAGGCCAACCCCCTGGGAGTTTGGATAGCGGCTGTGTCGGACGACTTTACGCCGGCGGCCGTGGCTGATTTCCTGCGCCTTAAAGGGGTTCGGAAATATGACGAGAAAGCCGTAAAAGAATTTGCCAGGCAAAAAAACCGTTCTCCACAAAAGATCGCGGATCGCGACCCTTTGGAAGAAAAGCTCTCGACGGTTATCGTGCATTTGCCCGAAGACAAAATGACGGCTTCCGTTACCCTGGAGCCTCCCTTTTTTACAAATCCCTGGCCGGACAAAGCGGACGTATTGGAAGCTCTTGAATTTGAAAAAGTAGTCTTCGGCGTGGACGAAAGCGTCATTGAAAAACTGATTGAGTTGAAGCTGTGTGATGAACGCGTGACCGTGGCAAACGGGAAACCGGCGGTCAACGGAAATAACGCGCGCATAGAGTTGCTGCGTGATCCGGATCAGATGCCGGCGCCGGCGGCTGATTGTGACGACGCGGAAAAAATAGACCACAGGGAGAGAAGCCCTTTCGTCTACGTCAGGCAAGGAGATGAAATTGCCGTCAAACACCCCGCCGTGCCGGGAGAGAACGGTATGACGGTCACCGGGGTCGAGATCAATCCCCTAGCCAGCAAGGACGCGGCGTTTCCAATTAAGGACGGTTTTAACATCTCCGACGACGGGCTTTCGCTCACCGCCGCTATAAACGGGCGTCTTTTACGTAAAAACAATAAACTGACGATTTTGCCTGAGCTGGAGATCAGAGGAGACGTGGACTTCAGCGTCGGCAACATTGATTTCAAGGGAAGCGTCAAGATATTCGGCACAGTGCGCGACGGGTTTCAGGTTCTGGCCAGCAACGACATTGAAATCAAGCAAATGGTGGAGGGCGCCAGAATCGAAAGCGTGACCGACATCGTTATAGGGGGCGGTATTCAAAGCATGGGCAAAGGACGCATAATCGCCGCCGGCAACGTCACCGCGAATTTCGCCAACCAGGCCTACATCCGCAGCAATGGAGAAATAACGCTCAAAAACTCCGTACTGCACAGCGACATAAGCGCCCTTCAAACCGTCACGGTGATGGGAGGGAAAAAGCCTCAGATTATCGGAGGCAGGATTCAGGCCGAGGCGGGAGTTGTGTGCTATACCCTTGGAAGCGAGATCGGGACAAAGACGGAAGTCATCGTCGGCGTCCCCCCAATTCTGAACGAACGGCGTAAGGAACTGCAAGACGCGGTTGTCAAGTACACGGAAAATCTCGAGGCGTTGGATACTAGCCTAACTTTTTTAAAAAGACAGGAAATGAGCGGAGTATTGAGCGAAAAACAGCGCTCCTCGATGGTTGGCGCGATAAAATCCAAATATCAGCTTCAGGCCTCGTTGAGATCCTGCCAGGACGAACTTGAGGATATAAATAAACGTTTGGAGATGACCCGGGGGCAAGCCGTGGTAAAAGTCAAGGACGTATGCTATCCGGGCGTGGTCGTCACGATCAGGGACTCTAAATACATAGTGCGCGAGGCCTTCAAAAACGTTGCCTTTGTTTACGACAAAGACGCGAGAGAGGTTAAAATAAGACCCTTCGACGATGTGGATTAACTTGATTTTAGTAAAAAAGCAGGGGATAATAAAAAGGTGCGACGTGTCGCGCAGACCGCCGTTTTTTTGTTTTCATATGGCGGACGGTCTGCCTGGAGGGGGGTGGAGGATTAGATGCCGACGAATTTGATTGATGAGATCAAAACCGCGGAAGAAAAGGCAGCGAAAAGTGTTCAGGAAGCAAGAAGCAATGCCGCCAAAAAACTCAGCAAGGCCGCGGCGGACGCCGAGAGCGTGGTTAAGGAAGCCAAGCAGGCGGCCGTCAGGCAATTTCGCGAGAAGATCCAGACGGCGGAACGCACGGCCGAGACCAAAGCACGCAGTATAGTTACAGAACGCGAAACAAGCGCAAAGGCTTTTTACTCGAAACACAGAGAAAAAGTCGCGGCAGCGGCGACCTGGATAACGGAGGAGGTGATGGTGAAATATGGGCGTAGTTAAGCTCAAGAAAGTGGAACTTTACTATCACAAATCCGTGAAGGACGACGTAGCGAAAGCCCTGCAGCGCAGCGGAGCATGTCAGATCATCGAGTCGGCGGAGGATTTTCAAGACCGCGGGCCAAGGCCGGACGGCACAGACGAAAACCTGAGGGCCTGCGATGAACAGCAGGGACATCTTCGATATCTGTTCCGCGCTTTGGGGGGATATTACGTCGATCCGGTGTCTTCGCTGAACCGTATGCTGGGGGAAAAACCCCCGCTTTCCTTTGCAGAACTGGCGCGAACGGCGCTGGAAACGGATTTGGAAAAGCTGGCCTCGTCCGCGAAAAACGCGGAATCGAAGCTTAACGAACTGCGAACCGAAGCGTCTCAGTTGACGGTAAACGCGTCAATCCTTTCCAAGATAAAGGATCTGCCGTACTCACTGTACATTCTCGGGGATGGAACCAACACCCTGAAAGGCGTTTTGGGAACTTTGCCGGCCGACCGCGCCGGGGCCATGGCGGACAGCCTCAAGGCTTACGCGGCGGACACGGATATTTTTGTCTGCGAGGCAAAGCGAAAGGAAAAAGAGGTCTGGGCCGTCGTGGTCTATTCGCGCGCGCGTGAGCAGGAAGTCTTTGAGTTATGCGCGCAAAACGGCATGACGTTCGCGGACTTGCCGGCGCACATGACCGGAAGCGTCGCGGAGGAATCCGCCAAGATAGCCGCCCGTCTGACGGCGTGCGGGGAAGAAGAAGCAAAAATTCTCGAGTCTCTTTCCGGTATGGCAAACGAGTGTATGCCCGCCATACAAAAAGCGTCCGACTACTGGGGAATCATGCGCGACCGTTATATGTCGCTGGCGGCCAGTGACTCGACCACCAGCACGGTCAGGACAATTTTCTGGGTTCCGGAGGACGTACTGCCCGGACTGGAAAAGCAGGTCGAATCGGCGGCCCCTGGAGCGGCGTTTGTCGCGTCCGACCCGACGAAAGAGGACAAACCTCCGAGCCTGCTGCGGAACAACGCGTTCTCAAGCCCGGCGGAGGCCCTGACGATGCTGTACTCGCCGCCGGTTTACGGCAAGCGCGACCCATCGGCGGTTATGGCCCCGTTCTTTTTCCTCTTCTTCGGCATGTGCCTTGG
>WRKN01000175.1 GCA_009778055.1 Synergistaceae bacterium | reverse complement strand
CAACCGGCGTGTTCTCAGATACGGATATGCCGGTCACTCTGGAACAAAGCGGCCCTGTGCGGCACCAGTCTTCCATCTCATCAACGGCTCCCTGCTCGCCCTGAAAGCAGAGTTCAACCCTGCGATCCGGCAGATTGCGCACCCAGCCGGTGAGGTTGAGCTGGGCCGCGCGGGAACGCGCGCTCCACCTGAACCCGACGCCCTGTACTTTGCCTGCTACAAAAACATGTTTGCGCGTTAATTTCATCTGCTGTCTCTCCATAGATTATTTTCCCGTTGGGTTTGCGTGAAATTTGAGTATAATAATAAAAACTTTGTACGTAAAGGAGCCTGCGGCTCTGATGCATGAATTATCGCTTGCGGAAAAAATTAACAGCACTATAAAGGGTCTTTGTGAACGTTCCGCCTGGACGCGCGTTCGCCGTATCGTCCTGAAGGTTGGGCGTATGCGCCAGGTTGACCCCGAGCTGCTCACGTTTGCCTTAAACGTAACGGCCAAAGGAACCGTGTCGGAGGGCGCGGAAGTTTCCGTTCTGGAGCTGCCCATAATTTTCATGTGCCATTCATGCGGTAAGGAGACCAACAGCGAAGGGACGGTTTTCATCTGCGCGAACTGCGGGAGCGCAAACGTTGAACTGCGCTCCGGCATGGAACTGACTATAGAGTCTATGGAGGTGGAGAGCCGCCAGGTTCTTTGAACAATGGGTGAGATCGTAGCAATTCAGCAGGCCGTGATGGCCGAGGACGAGAAATACGCGCTTCGCATACGTGGCGCGCTGCTGGAAAAAAAAATATTGTGCGTCAACGTCATAGGCTCTCCGGGATGCGGGAAAACGACGCTTCTGGAGCAGACGGCCAAAAAAGCGGATTTTTCCTTTGCCGTGATTGAGGGCGACCTGGAGACTTCCCGCGACGCCGAGCGTATGGCCGCGCTGAACGTCGAGGCGTTTCAGATCAACACGAAGGGCGCTTGTCACTTGGAGGCGCACGTTGTGGAAAACGCCATTTCCTCTTTGGAGCGCGGGTACGCGAAGCGCTGCCCGGGACGCCCTCTTGACGTGATTTTCATCGAGAACGTCGGCAATCTTGTTTGCCCGGCGGAGTTCGATCTGGGAGAGGATTTCAAAGTCGCCGTGTCAAGCACGGCGGAGGGGGCGGACAAGCCTCTCAAGTATCCCATGCTTTTCGCGTCCGCCAGGGTCGTGCTTCTCACAAAGACTGATCTGCTGCCGTACGTACGCTTCGATATGGAGATGTTCCGCCGGGATGTGCGGGGCCTCAATCCCCAAAGCCCCATTCTCGAACTAGACCTGACGTCCGGCGCCGGCGTTGATGAGTGGCTTTCTTTCATTTCATCCAAAATAGAGGAAAAACGCGGCGATGTTGGGCGATAAAAAGGGTGACGAAATTTTATCGCGCCTGGCTCCGCGCCAGAGAGAGGCCGTGGAGTACGCCGACGGGCCGCTCCTTGTGCTGGCCGGCGCGGGAAGCGGCAAAACGAGGGTGCTGGCTCATAAAGTGGCGTGGCTCATAGCCGAGCGCCATGCTATGCCGTGGCAGATATTGGCCGTAACCTTCACCAACAAGGCGGCGGGGGAGATGCGCGAGCGTGTCGCGTCGCTGGTTCCGCACGAGGGGGACGTGCAGATCTGTACGTTTCACTCCTTCGGGCTGTGCCTTATTTTTCGCAACCCGGCCGAGGCGGAGAAAACAGCGCGGATCAGGCCGGGGTTCGCCGTATTCGACCGGGGCGACAGCCGGGCGCTGGTAAGGCAGGTATTGGAAGACGCGAAAATCGACACGAGGGACGTCGAGCCGGCTTCCGTGCTGGACGCCATATCGCGCGAGAAGGCGGCATGGTCTCCGGGGCCGAGAAATTCGCTGCTCGACGGGCTTTATCTGGACGTTTACAAACGATACCAGGAGCTTTTGCGCGAGCGTAACGCCGTCGACTTCGACGACCTGATGATAATTCCGCTGCAGATGCTTGCCGCGGACGCGGAGCTTCGCTCCCGCGAGCAGAAACGCATAAAATGGCTTCTTGTGGACGAGTACCAGGATGTCAACCGGCCCCAATACCTTCTGCTGCGCTTTCTGGTGGGGGAGGGGTGCAACATCATGGTGGTCGGCGACCCGGATCAGTCCATTTACGGCTGGCGCGGCGCCGACATAGGCATGATTCTCAATTTCGAGCACGATTTCAGGAGCGGCGGCCCAAACGCTGAAAATCCGGGCGGCAGGGCGCACGTGATCGTTTTGGACGAAAACTACCGTTCGAGCGGCAACATTCTGGGGGCCGCCAACTCTCTGATACGCAACAACTCGGCGCGTAAGGAAAAAAACTTGAAAACTGCCCGAGGCGACGGGGAGAAGGTCTATAACCTGCTGGCGAACAACGATTTGCAGGAGGCTGGTTTCATCACGGCGGAGATTGAGCGGCTTCGCGTGAAGCACGGTTACAGCTACGGCGACGTGGCGCTCCTGTACCGTCAGAACGCTATGAGCCGCCTTTATGAGCAAAAGCTCCTCGAAGCCGGAATACCATACAGGGTTGTCAGGGGAGTGGCCTTCTACGAGCGCAAGGAAGTGCGGGATGTGCTGGCCGTCCTGAAGCTGTCGGTCAATCCGGGGGACGTCAACGCCTTCGAGCGGGTGGGGGGGCTATTTGTAAAAGGACTGGGCCCCAAAAAAATGGAGGAATTCGCGGCTTGGCGCGATTCTTGCGGGTTTCTCCACTCGCCGGACGAGTTCTGGAACGCGCTGTCGGAGGGGGCGTGTCCCCTTAAAGGTCAGGTGGGACAGGCAGTGACGCTTTTCGGGCGGCATATGACCGCGTTCTCAAAGCTGTCGGGGGACATAGGGGCCGCCATCGACCACATCATGGGTACGATGGGCTACGAGGAGCTGCTGCGCCGGAAGGAGCCGGACGACTGGGAGGACAGGTTTGACAACGTCATGGAGCTTCGCTCCATCGTGCCGGGCGGCGGAGACCTGGCACAGGCCCTTGCCGAGGCGGCGCTTTTTACCGACGCGGACAAGAACGACCCGGATGAGCGCCGCGTCGTCAACCTGCTGACGCTTCACGCCGCCAAGGGGCTGGAGTTTCCCGTGGTGTTCCTGGTCGGTCTGGAGGAGGACGTGTTCCCAAGCTACCGGGCCAAGGACGATCCGGCTCAGATGGAGGAAGAACGCCGCCTTTGCTACGTGGGCATGACAAGGGCGGAAGAGCGCCTGTTCCTGACAGCATCCCGCAGCCGCAGGCTGTATGGTACTACGTATGAAAAAGGATTTTCGCGTTTTCTTTTCGAGATAGCGGATAAGTATAAACAGGTTGACGACAGAGGAGGCGAAACGCGGGATGACCGGCGGCACTCCCCCGCTTACGGCGGTAACCGGCGGCGTTGGAGCTGGTAAAATTGAGTTATCTTACATTATGACCGAAAGGCAGTTGAGTAAAATGCCTAATATGTTGATTACTTCGACGAAAGAGCAAATCGTTTTGCCGGCAAATTTGCGGGCCGAATACGATATTGAAGCCTTAGACAAAATTTCTTGCGAAAGGATCGGTATCGGTTGCGCCGTCAGGCAGGTCCCAAAAAACTTGCTGGATTACAAGGGATTCATTAAGGAGCATTACGACCCGGAAAAAGATTTGGCTTTGGCTGTGGAAGCAGCTTCTGTTCACGTTATGGGAGATGAATAGTGCTGACTTTTGTTGACGCCAACGTTTTTATAAGGCTTTTTGCCGACCTGGATAACGAAGAACAGGCAACGCAAGCAGAAAAATTGTTTCTGAAGGCTCAACAGGGCGAAGTTGACTTGGTTACCGGGCCACCGGTATTTTTTGAAATTGCCTGGGTTTTGGGGCAGCGTTACAAGATTGAAAATGAAAAAGTATTGAACGTGCTGGAAGCGATTTTGTCGTATCCGAATTTGTGTGTATTGGATAAAGATCAGGTAATAGCGGCGCTCGGCATTGCCAGGACAGCAAACAGCAGCTTTGCCGACAGCTATATAGCCGCTTCGGCTCGGCGTTTGGAGGTAGACAACTTAGCGACGTTCAACAGGAAACACTTTGTTAAGCTGGGGATAGAACCATATCCGCTGGAATAACATCCATAAGATAAATTTGCTTTGAGGTTCGTCTGGTGCTATGGAAGATTACGCCAAACATTACATGGTTCTCGGGCTTCAGCCCGGAGCAACGCAGGAAGAAATACGTTCGGCATTTCGGCGAATGGTGAAGCTGTATCACCCTGATCAAGATACTTCTCTGGATGCCGAGATGCGATATTATGAAGCGCGCCAGTCATATGACGTGCTGCGCGAGATGAAGGATTCTCAATCTTTGAAATCTCACGATTCGAATTTCGCCGAAACTCGACAGACCGTGCGCGACTATAATTTTACCGTTACTCACGCCGGCGCCGGGTGGTACGCCTACGAGTCAGACAAACATGTCAACTTTGGCGATCTGCTGAAGGAGTATGGAACAGGAAGAAAAATAAGTGCGCGCATTCCTTTTTCGCTCGGGAAAATACCGGTCATTTTATGGGAGTCGATCAAAGAGGTCGCGAGTGCAGGAATGATGCTTCGTATACTGTTGCATATCGTTGTGATGACAAATGTGTTCGATTCCGATATAACGATATTCTGTGCGCTGGTTGTTTTCGCCTTTTTCCGCTACTATTTTTCCGGCGTCCATGCGGCAAATTTTTGGGGGTCAATATTGTACAGCGTAGGCGCGGGTTTTTTGTTCCATATTTTTAATCCGATTGACCCCTATGATAGTCAGTACTTGGTGAGCTCTTTAGTGCTTTCCATGCTTTCCATGGGACTCTCCTCGCTTCTTCCGACGTGGCTGTTAGGTATCTTGTTGGTAACCGCCACGGTGTTTTTCGCGCTTTTCTTGCTCTGGTCGCCTTGGTCAATCTGGATGAGATTTCTAACTATGAAAGGTTGGCGCTAGAACTGGCAAATCGAGGGAGATGTCACTTGGCAAGGGGGATTCCCATTTTTTATGGGGACGAAGAAGGCAACGTGCTGAGAAAAATACCGGAAGGAGTTTCTATCCCACTCCTCCGGTTACGGCGGTAACCGGCGACGTTGGAGCTGGTAATATCAAAATACCCCCCTGCAATGTAGGGGGGGGTGATTATGAAACGTAAGTTTGTAAGGAAGC
>WRKN01000174.1 GCA_009778055.1 Synergistaceae bacterium | reverse complement strand
CTTCCGTCGTAACTTTTATGCTGTCCTGCGCTCCTTTTTGAAGCTCGCCTATGATTCCGTTCACGTTCTGCGCCGCGCGCGCGGACTCCTCCGCCAGTTTTCTGACCTCCTCCGCCACGACGGCGAAGCCTCTGCCTACCTCTCCGGCACGCGCCGCCTCGATCGCGGCGTTGAGCGCAAGCAGGTTTGTCTGATCGGCGATACCTGTTATCACAGACACGAAGCTGCTCACGTTTTCCACGGACGACACAAGCTGCTGCGTCTTCGCCTCGTTTTCCCGAGACTTGCTGCCCACGCTGCGCATACCGTCTATAACGCCGTTTACCGTCTGTATGGCCTTGTTCGATACTTCGTTGGTGTGGACGATGAAGTTGGCGCTTTCCGTCGCGGACTGGGCTACGGTGTCCGCCCCGGCGCTCATCTCGTCGACGCCGGAATTGCACTCCTCCAGCGCCGCGCCATTACCCTCGCTCAACATTGAAACCTGTTCGATGGAAGCTTTGACCTCCTCCATAGCGGCGTTTGTTTCCTCGGAAATGGCGGACAGGTTATTGGCGCCGTCCGCCAGGTTTTCCGCTACTGTGACAACTTCCTGCAAGGTTTCCGCCTGGGTTGCGATCATAGCGGACAGGGCAACCACCAGCGTTCCCATCTCGTCCTTGCTCTCGTAGCCGAAATCTCCGCGTTCCGCGGTCAGGTCGCCTTTTCCGGCGCGGCGCGCTATTTCCACAATCGAATTCATGGGTTTCGAAATACCCTTGGAGATAACGAACGATATCGCAAATCCCAGCAGAACCGCAACCAATGTGGCCAGGAGCATCACGGAAACCGCCTGATCAAGATTTACACTGCCTTCGCGCACCATTTCGTTGAGCCGGTTGGAGGAGAGGGAATACGCGGCGGAGACCCCTTCGTTTAAGGAGGCCAAAAGCGGAGCGCGCTCTTTGTAAAGTCCGTCCACCTCCAGGTAAGTCGTTATGAGGTTGTTAAGGCTGACCTCGAAGCCCGCGAGCTTGGCCGATAAATCCTCTATCGCTTTTTGTCCGTCAACGCTGTCAAGAAAGGGCTTAAAAGCATCCGCTTTTCTCTGTATGTCTTTTATGTGACCGGGAATTTTTCTCATCTCATTGGTATCCCGGGTTGCCACAGCCTGCCAGAGGTTGCTCCGCACGAGCGTAACTTCCTCCAAAAGGGCCGCGCACGACGCCGTGGCGTCTGCCAGCGTACTTTTCGCCTTGAGAAGCTCCGCCAGCACGTTTTTAACGGCGCCGGACGCCTGTTCTCCCGACGCGCGTATGCCGCCGAAGTACTCCTGCTTCTTTGGAAGCATAGGTAAAATACGCTCCGTAATGCCGATATATTGCCCAGCTATTGGAGAAGCTACCCGCACTACGTACTCCGGCCCCATGAGTTCAGGCTGTTCCCTGTTAAGCGCCCGTATCTCGCTCTCTATTTTCAAGCAATCATCCATTTTCTTCCGATAAATCGCGATCGATTCCTGGTCTTCCCTGTACTGCACGTCGCGCCCCGCAAGGAAAAGTTCGTAAGCCTCGGAGTTGAGCCCTGAAGTCAGCGAGAGCGCCGGCATAACCCCGGATACCAGAAAATCGTTGCCTTTCCCGACCACCTGGACGTATCTCCACGTCAGAAAGACTGCCATGACAAAAACGAATAAAACCGCTCCAAAACCCAACAACAATTTAAAACCGATCTTCAAATTCCTCACGCGCATCATCTCCTTAAGATTTTCAACTCGCCGGCTGTTCTCAAATAATGCAGTTATTATAAATGCAGCTTAAGCTATAATGTAGAAAACCTTCAGAAGAAAGGTCAGGGTCCATGCGAGAAAAACTCAAAGAAATGACGCTTGAGTCGTTGTCGTCGGTATTGCCGCTTACGTTGATCGTTTCCGGGATCACGGTGTTGATTGCTCCGGTGCCTGTGGGGAAGATGGTTCTTTTTTGGGTCGGCGCGGCTCTGCTGATAATAGGAATGGGGATATTGAACATGGGTGTGGACATGGCGCTTATGCCGTTCGGCAACGACATAGGGGCAAGCATTACGAAAACCCGTAAAATAGGGTTGATATGCGCGGCTTCGTTTGCTATAGGCGTGACAATCGCGTTTGCCGGCCCCGATGTGCAGGTCTTGGCTATGTTTTTGCCGGGCATGGGGAGGTGGACTCTGCCTATCGCAATATCGGTAGGCGCGGGGTTTGCTCTTTTACTGGCCGTATTGCGGATCATTCTCCACATACCCATGTCGAAGATACTCATGGCATGTTACGCGGTGCTGATCGCGCTCATGATGTTCGCGCCGGCCGGTATCGCCCCCGTCGCGTTCGACTCCGGCGGCGTGGTTACAGGTCCGATATCCGTGCCGTTCATCCTGGCGATGGGGTTGGGAATTGCGTCTGTCCGCAGCGACCGCGGTTCGCTCGACGACAGCTTCGGACTTGTGGCGTTGTGCGTTATCGGTTCGCCTATAGCGGTATTGATACTCGGGATGCTCTTCAGCCCCGGGGGGCACGCGTACACGCCGCCTACCGTTCCGGCGGTGGAGACGACGCGTGACGTCGCGCTGGAATTTGTGAAAGAATTTCCGCACTATCTCGCAGAAGTCGCTAAAACCGTTTGGCCGGTCATCGCGGTTTTCATAATTTACCAGGGCCTGACCAGAAGTTACCATGTAAAACAATTTACGCGGCTGCTGATCGGGTTCGGATATACGTACATAGGGCTTGTGATCTTCATGACGGGGGTCGAAGTCGGTTTTATACCCGTCGGCACTTATCTTGGCGCGGATCTCGCCGCGTCCGAGGTAAAATGGCTTTTAATCCCGCTTGGCGCGTTGATCGGTTATTTCGTCGTCGCGGCGGAGCCGGCGGTGCACGCGCTGTGTAAACAGATCGAGGAAGTATCGCTTGGCGTCATACCCGGCTCGGCGGTGATGAGGTATATGTCGTGGGGCGTGGCGGCGGCACTGTCGCTCACGATGACCAGAATTATGTTTGAGATTCCCATATACTGGATTTTACTGCCTTGCTATTTACTGGCGCTTGTTTTGATGTATCATGTGCCGAAGATATATACGGGGATTGCGTTTGACGCGGCCGGCGCGGTAACCGGGCCAATGGCGTCCACTTTTATACTGCCGTTCGCGCTGGGCGCCTGCGTCAATTCCGAAAGGATAATGCTGGACGCGTTTGGGACGGTCGGTTTGATAGCTATGACGCCGCCTGTTTCGCTTCAAATTATGGGATTTATTTACGAACACAAAAAGAAGCCCGCCGTACCCGGACAGATCCACGATATCCTGGACGATGAAATCGTCGTGTTTGACGAAGCCGGAGGGAAAAATAAAGATGAGTAATCAAGCGTCGCCGTACCTTTTGGTCGCTGTTGTCAATCGCGTAAAAAATAAACGGCTGGAAGAAATATTCCGTGAAAAGCATGTGCCCTTTCAATATCTGCTCAACGCGGTAGGTACCGCGCGTTCCGAGGTATTAAAGGTGCTGGGGCTGTCCGGAAGCGAGAAGACTATTGGGCTGTGCGTCACGCAGCGGTATAAAGCGCGGCAGGTGATGACCTCGGTGCTGGAGCGTATGGAAATGACACGCCCCGGTCAGGGGATTGTGTTCACCGTCCCGCTCTCGGGCGTGAGTAAATCCATCGCGCGAGTATTTGAAGCGGAAAACGAGGAATATGCCGAAGGGCGGGAGAGTCATATGGAACGTACGGAAACGCAAAGCGAGTTAAAGCGTGAATTGGTGCTGGTGATCGTTGACAACGGTTACAGCGAGGAGGTAATGACCGCGGCGCGGACGGCGGGCGCGCGCGGCGGGACGGTTCTGCACGCGCGGCAAACGGCGCTCGATGAAACCGCCAAGTTTTTTGGCATCTCGCTGCAGTCTGATAAAGAAATGGTATTGATCGTTATCGAAGAAGCGCAAAAGGTCGAGCTTATGCAGTCTATCGTAACGGCCTGCGGAATACGCACCGACGCGCGCGGGCTGGTAATATCCCTGCCTATCGAGAGCTGCGCGGGGTTGACGCCTATTTAGCAAAAACGAAAGCCAATTTGGCAATTCAGCTCAAGGAGGGCAAATATGAGTATTGGCACAGTGGATCCCAAGGCGTTATTCACTTTCAGTTATGGGCTTTATATAGTCGGCACGAACATGGACGGCAAGTTGAACGCTCAGGTAGCCGACGCGGTGATGCAGCTCACGGCGGAGCCAATATGTATAGCGGCGTGCCTCAACAAGGGCAATTACACAGCCGAGCTTATTGCAAAAAGTAAAAAATTTTCCGTCTCGGTCTTCTCCGAAGAGGCGCCCCTGCCCTTCATAGGCATATTTGGGTTCCGTTGCGGGCGGGAACACGACAAGTTTTCCAAGTGCGCCTACAAAATGACGGACTTCGGATTGCCCGTGGTGACCGAGCACACGGTCGCGGCCGTGGAAGCCGAGGTGATCAACGTTGTGGAAGCGCATACCCACCTGCTTTTCATTGGCGAGGTAAAAAGCGCGGAGATTCTGGCGGAGGGCAATCCCTTGACTTACGCCAACTACCACAGGCTTAAAAAGGGTAAATCGCCCGCCGGCGCGCCAACCGCTATCTTCAACAAAATCTGAGTCGCGGGTTTTGATAAATAAGCTGAGCAACTCCGCTCATTTAACCTCTTAGATTTTGCGGCGTTGCTGTTATAATAAAAAATCCACAGTCAGCAGAAAACGTTAGGAAGGTGACGAATCTTGGCGGTAGCGGTGGAATCAGGAACCATTAAAAACGCCTCTCAGAAGGAATTGAACGTCGAGTCGTTAGGGCAGGAGCATATCAATCTCGTCTTCGCGCTTGCAAACGAAAATTTTGGCGTGGACATCAATATCGTGCGGGAGATAGTCAGAGTCCCGCCGTTCATCACGCGCGTCCCAAACGCGCCGAACTACATCAGAGGGGTCATAAACCTGCGCGGTACAATTGTGCCGGTGTTCGACATGGAACTCAAGATAGGAATGCCCTCCACTCCACTTACGGATGAAGCCCGTATAGTCGTGCTGTCGGTCAGCGAGGTCATGTTCGGGGTAATAGTCAACTCCGTCCGGGAGGTTCGGACGATTTACGACGCCCAGCTGGAAGCGGCCAGCAAACTCTCCACGGCTTTCGACAAACGCTACGTGATGTGGGTGGCCAAACCGGCGGACGGACGCTTGA
>WRKN01000173.1 GCA_009778055.1 Synergistaceae bacterium | reverse complement strand
TTTACACCTGAAAGTGCAGATTCAGCACAAAAATCTACCCAATAAAAATCGCCATAACCATATACATCTGATTCTACAAATGATGACATTATTTCATCAGTGATATATTCTAGGTTTAGCTCGTTACAAAAGGAGGCTTCCTCCGGATATCCAGCCAAAAGTAAAATGTTTTTCGGTTTTGTTTCAATTCCATTATAAAATTCATTCCATGAAATACCTGAAGTCCATATGAAATTGTTGGTCAAGTCGGTTTTTACGAAACTGAACCATTTGTTTTTCATTCTTTCCCTCGCAATCGTTTTGACCTATAACATGGAAAATAAAAAAGGCAACCTCTCGGTTGCCTTGGCCTAACATCAGTTTACCGCTTTTTCGCCACGGTCTCCCTGACCTTCGCGGCGATTGCGGGGACGTCCAACTGGTATTTGCTCAGGAGTTCTTTATAAGCGCCGCACTCCGCGTGGCAGTCCGCGAGTCCCACAAACCCCACGGGCACGCCGGCATGGCCCAGGGCCAAAACCTCGGACACCGCTCCGCCCAGACCGCCCATTACGCTGTGCTCCTCGGCTGTGACCACGGCGCCGGTGGAACGCGCGGACTCCAGGAGCAGCTCCGCGTCCAGCGGCTTTATCGAGAATATGTCGAGCACCCTCGCGTCGATTCCCTCGGACGCCAGAATTTTTGCCGCCTCCAGGGCGAAGCCGACCATGATACCGCAGGCCGCTATCGTGACGTCCTTCCCGTCGCGGATTACTTTGCCTTTCCCGTCTTCAAACTTTGTGCCCGGCTCGTAAACGGAGGGGAATACGTCCCGCGAGAGGCGTATGTACATGGGGCCTTTCGACTCGATGGCGTGTTTGACCAGCCAGTCAGTGTTGAGTTCGTCGCTGGCGACGTAGACCCTGAAGTTGGGGAGGGCTCTCATGAGGGCGATGTCCTCGACGGTATGGTGGCTCGGGCCGTCGTAAGAGTCCGAAAGGCCGCTGTAAGCTCCCATGTACTTGACGTTCAGGCCGGAATACGAGCCGTAAACTCTGGCCGGCAGAAGCCCCAGAGTTATCATGAACGTCGCGAACGTGTTGATGAACGGAATTTTCCCCACAGAGGCAAAACCCGCCGCCATGGCCGCCATGTTGGCTTCCGCAACCCCCACGTTGAAGAACCGCTCGGGGCAGGCCGCCTGGAAAAGCGCCGAGCGAGTCGAGCCGGACAAGTCCGCTTCCAGGACTACGACGTCCGGATTGTCGCGTCCGTACTTCACCAAAGCCTCGCCGTAAGCCTCGCGTATCGCCTTAGCCATTTCACTCGCCTCCCAATTCCGCGACGGCTTGCTTGTAATCGGCTTCGCCTATCGCTTTTCCGTGCCAGGTATTCTTACCTTCCATGAAAGAAACTCCCTTGCCCTTGA
Organism: Synergistaceae bacterium; assembly: GCA_009778055.1. Taxonomy (GTDB): domain Bacteria; phylum Synergistota; class Synergistia; order Synergistales; family Aminobacteriaceae; genus WRKN01. The sequence goes on along the minus strand of WRKN01000173.1, from coordinate 3,823 downwards.
CGGTATCGGCTATGATGACGGACGGACGCCCGTCGGGCTCGCAGGCCTTGTCGATGGCGTCGCAGAGAGCCCCGACGTCGTGCCCGTCGCAGGGGAGGCAGCGCCACCCGAAGGCCGCGAACTTTGCGTTCACGTCGCCCAGCGGCATGATGTCGTCGCACTTTCCGTCGAGCTGCACCTTGTTCCAGTCGTAAATCGCGATCAGGTTGTCCGCCTTGAACTTAACGGCGCTCATGCCGGCCTCCCATACCATTCCCTCGTTGATGTCGCCGTCGCCCAGAATTGCGTAGACCCTTGCGCCGGTGTTCGAGAGGCGGAGTCCCAGCGCCATGCCCAAAGCCGCGGAAAGCCCCGCTCCCAACGGGCCGGTCGAGAGATCCACCCCCGGCGTGTGCTTGATTGAGGGATGTCCCTGAAGCCGCGTGTTCAAACGGCGCAGCGTTTTCATTTCCTCAGCGGGGAAAAATCCCTTTTCCGCGAGCACACGGTAAAGCATAGGCGCGGCGTGCCCTTTGCAGAGAACCACGCGGTCGCGGTCAGGTTTCTGCGGTTCCGCAGGATCCACCCTGACCTTCTCGAAGTAAAGCGCCGTCAAAATTTCACACACTGAAAGAGAGCCTCCCGGGTGCCCCGTCTGCGACCCATACAGCGTGTCAATCACGTCCCGGCGAAACTTGCCGCACAGTTTTTCCAGGCACGCCTTTCTTTCTGCCGTCAACCCCATCTCCAAATACCCTCCTTTGTTTGCGTCTGCGTGGAATTGATTATACCAATGTTTGCAAAAGATTTACCGACAGTTTGAAAGTTGATATTTTTTATAGGGAATGTTATGCTTCGACCGTCACAAAGAGCCTACAAACAGAGGGGAAAAGTTAAATGCGCACCGTTAAAAACGTATACCTCGACTACGCGGCGACGACTCCGGTGGACCCGGAGGTATTTGAGGCGATGAGTCCGTACTTCACGGAAACTTTCGGAAACCCGTCCTCCATATACTCGTTCTCGTCCAGGAGCCGCGCCGCGATAGAAAAGGCCAGGGGACAGGCAGCCGCGGCGCTCAACGCCCTGCCGGAGGAGATTTTTTTCACGGGCAGCGGAACCGAAGCCGACAACTGGGCTTTAAAAGGGGCTGTTAAAAAGCTGCGCTCCAGGGGCGGCCATATAATCACCGCCAAGATCGAGCACCACGCCATACTGCACACCTGCGAATACCTCGAAAAAAACGAGGGGGTTAAAGTCACGTACCTGCCGGTTGACGGGGAAGGACGCATACGTATGGAAGACCTCGAAGCCGCCATGACGGACGAGACCATCCTGGTGTCCGTCATGTTCGCCAACAACGAGATCGGTACTATACAGCCCGTCAAAGCCATCGGCGAACTCTGCCGCGAAAGGGGCGTTCTGTTCCACACAGACGCCGTGCAGGCCGCGGCCCTGCTCGACATAGACGTGCGGGAGTTGTCAATAGACATGATGTCCATATCCGCCCACAAAATGTACGGCCCGAAAGGGGTCGGGGCGCTGTACCTGCGTAAAGGCGTGAAGCTGGAAAATTTCGTGCACGGCGGCGGGCAGGAAAGAGGACGGCGCGCCGGTACGGAAAATATCGCCGGCATAGCGGGCATGGGTTTTGCCATGGAACAGATGAAGGCGCGCCTGCCGCGGGAAAAACCGAGGCTATGCGCGTTGCGCGACCGCCTGATAGACGGAATTCTGAAGGCCGTGCCGCGCGCAAAGCTGAACGGCGCGGCAAAAGACGAGCGCCTGCCCAACAACACGAATTTCAGTTTTATAGGGATAGAAGGCGAGACGCTGCTTCTGGATCTGGACGCGAAGGGCATATACGCTTCGTCCGGCAGCGCCTGCACTTCCGGGTCGCTGGACCCGTCGCACGTTTTAATGGCCATAGGGCTTACCCACGAACAGGCGCACGGTTCTTTGCGCATGAGCATGGGCCGTCACACGACGGACGAGCACGTTGATTACGTGCTGGAAACCCTGCCGGATATAGTTGCAAAGAGGCGCGAAATGTCTCCGATTTGGGAAGCGTAGGAGGTGGCTAAAAGATGGCTTACAGCGAAAAAGTAATGGATCATTTCAGCAACCCGCGCAACGTGGGTGAAATAGAAAACCCCGACGGACTGGGCGAGGCCGGCAACGCCAAATGCGGAGACATCATGAAAATATATCTGAAGGTCAGGGACAACGTCATAGAGGACGTGAAGTTCAAAACGTTCGGGTGCGCGTCGGCTATAGCGTCGTCGAGCATTGCCACCGAGATGATAAAGGGGAAAACGGTGGACGAGGCGTGGGCGCTGACGAATACGGCCGTGGCGGAGGCCCTGGACGGCCTGCCGCCGGTTAAGATGCACTGTTCGGTGCTGGCCGAGGAGGCCATTCACAAGGCCATCAACGATTACAGGGTCAAGCATGGAATGAACGCCGCGCCGGTGCGGGAGTTTGACCATGACCACGCGGTATGACCGTCTAGTAGTCGCGGGAATAAACAAACAGCCCCGTCGTTTTTTCGCCGGGGCTATTCATAGCAGCAATTCTTTTATCAAAGCCGTATAGCCTTCAGCCGCCTTTGCTTCCGAAAAAAAATCGGCTCGGGCTTTCAGGAAATCTTTGTCGAAAGGATTTTTCCAGTTTTCGTACATCGCGTCTGCCAGAGCTTCATGGTCTCCGACCGGGACAAGGCGTCCCCATTGGTTGTCACCCAGAATTTCGCGGATTCCTCCGGGGGAATCCGTGCCCACGACGGACGCGCCGACCGCCAAGGCTTCTATAATGACTGTAGGCAATACTTCAAATACTGAGGATAGGACGAAAAGCCCCGAGTTTTTCATGTAGGGAATTGGGTTGGACACAAACCCCAGCCAATCCACGCTGTTCTCGATGCCAAGCTCTCTCGATAACGCTTGCAGCGATTCCAACAAAGCGCCGCGCCCCAATACAATTAAACGGGCGTCGAGACGTTTTCTCAAAGAGGCCAGAGCTTTCAGCAGCGTGGGGTAATCTTTTTGTCGATTAAGCTGCCCCGCGGCGACAAAAACAGGGGCCTCCGGCGTGCCAGGCAACCAAGGATGAGAAATGGGGGCGGCAGCCATTTCGTCAATGTTAGAAGGAAGCGCTGGATTATAAATTACAGATATATTTGCTCGTCGGCTATACTTTCTTGCTTCCAAATCTTTTACCACGCTTTTAGAAACGCCTACTATTTTGTCCGCTCGTGGGTAGAACAGACGGCACATGCAAAAATAAAAATTTCTTATCGCCCACGAAAATCCGGCAAAATGTTCGGAGAGAATGATATGTTCGGTTATAACAATTTTAGAGCGCGACCTGGCAAGCATTGCGGCAAATATTGTGGGGCAATTATAATGAGCCGTCAGGATGACGTCGGGAGAGGTTTTTTTGATATACGACGCCAGAACCCAAAAAGTTTTGTAAACATTTTTCAGCGACAAAAAAACAGCCCCGAAAATCGCCCCAAATTTTTTCTCCAAAAAAACCTTTTTAAACGGCCGCCATATGCTGAAATAATGTTCTCCTTCAAATTTGTCTATTCGCACGATAGGATGAATATCCGGCGCGACAGATGTGTCGGCATTGAGCACGGGCAGGATGGAGACCTCAAAACCATTCCGAGCCAAAAGCCCCGCGATTCGAACCATGATACGCTCCGCTCCGCCAGGGCCAAGGGATGACAGGATAATAGATATCTTACCCTTTGATTTCAGATAACGCCTCATAAAAATATATGGGCTTTTTACTTCGCCAAGACGGAATAAACGCGATACTGATTTAGAAGGTCGCGATC
>WRKN01000172.1 GCA_009778055.1 Synergistaceae bacterium | reverse complement strand
GTCGTCCGCCAGCAGCTCCTCATAGCTGCCCCAGCTCCTCCCCACGTTCCACTCCGCCGCTTTGGCCGCCGCCTTTTCGGGCGTGCGCGAGGCAATGGCGACGGCCTCGCCGGTTCCGCTTTCCCTCAGGGCCGCGATGAAACGCGGCACGATGGAGGCGGTGCTCAAAATTCCGTAACGCAGTTTTTTCATGGCTTGTTTACCAATTTCCCGACCAGTTCCCTGACCGCCGCGCCGTCGGTCGCGCCGTAAACGTCCTCCGGCGGATATAGCGCGCCGCCGAAATGTATCTCCGGCCGGTGGGCGCAGGAGATATCGGCACACGTCTTGCGCATGGAGACGTGTACCTGATCGCAGCCCGTTTTTTCCAGCACGTCCCGAAGGTTACGCATCCGTATGCCGCCGCCGGGAAGAATCTCCAGTCGTCCCGCGGCGTAGTCTATCATGGCGCGGATTACAGCCGCGCCATGATCCGCGGATGGAGCCTGCCCGCTGGTGAGGACGCGGCGCGCGCCCAAGCCGAGTAAAACGTCCAGGGCGGCGCGCCAGTCGGGAGTAACGTCTACCGCTCGATGAAAGACACCCTGAGCGCCTCCGATTTCCTCCATCATCCTGGCGCAGCGTTTTTTGTCCACCGTGCCGTCGGCGTTCAGAATACCAAAGGCGATACCGTCGGCTCCGGCGTCCAGCAACGCCCGCGCGTCGGCCAGCATGGTTTCAAACTCCATGTCGCCGTAGCAAAAACCGCCCTCCCGGGGGCGCACCATGGCAATGATCTCCACGGGCGCGCCCCGCGCCATCCGCATTTCGCCAATGCTGGGAGTAAGCCCGCCGAGGAACAGCGCCGAGTTCAACTCAACGCGTTCAACCCCGGCGTTGGCGGCTTCGTACACGTCAGCGGCCGAGCCGCAGCAAACCTCTACTTTTACTTTCAAGGTGCGCGCCTCATATCCCGCAAACTTTACATCAGTTTCTTGATCTCGTCGGCAACGTGCTGTACCTGAGTGCCTACAACGATCTGCACGCTGGTCTTGCTGGGACGGATCACAGCGGGTACTCCGGTGGATTTTATTTTCTTCTCGTCTATAGCGGTGTAGTCCTTTATCTCCACGCGCAGACGGGTGATACAGTTGTCAAGTTCCTTGATGTTGGCGGTTCCCCCAAGGCCCTCGAAGATAGTCGCGGCGATGGAGGCGTAATTGCTCGAGGATAGGCTGACCGCCCTGTCTCCGGCGTTGTCCTCGGGCTCCCGTCCGGGCGTCTTGAGGTCATACTGGAGAATACCCCAGCGGAACACGAAAAAGTAAGCGAAGAAAAAGGCCACGCCAACCGGAACCACCATAAACGGATTCTGGGCCATGGGAGCGTTGCCGCTCAACACAAGGTCAACAAGCCCGGCGCTGAAGTTGAAACCGGCGCGAACCGGCAGATACGCCATCAGAGTGGCGGAAATTCCCGTGAACACGGCATGGACGAAGTAGAGCACCGGGGCCAGGAACATGAAAGAGAACTCCAGCGGCTCCGTCACCCCTGTGAAGAAAGAGGCGAAAGCGGCCGAGAGCAGGAGGCTTGACACGACTTTTTTCTGCGTGCTTTTCGCCGTCACGAGCATGGCCAGCGCCGCGCCCGGAAGGCCGAACATCATAATCGGGAAGAAACCGGTCATGTACATCCCCGTTACGCCCAAAGTACCATGCCCGGACCAGAAGTTGACGAGGTCGTTAATTCCGGCCACGTCGAACCAAAAGACGGAGTTGAGGGCGTGGTGCAGGCCGAACGGAATGAGAAGGCGGTTGAGGAATCCATAAATGCCCGCGCCGATAGCGCCCATGGAGAGAATGGCTTTACCGAAGTTGACGAGAGCGGTATACAGATACGGCCAGATAAAGAACATCGCGCCGGCCATCACAACCGTCACTATACCCGTCACGATGGCAACGCTGCGTTTGCCGCTGAAAAACCCCAGGGCGTCGGGCAACTGGGTGTCTTTGAATTTGTTGTAACACGTCGCGCCGATGAGGCCGCATAAAATTCCGATAAACTGGTTCTGAATCTTGCCGAAAGCGGCGTTGACTTCACCGGCCGGTATTCCCATGAACATGGAAACCGCGCCCGTGGAGAGAAGCGTCGTCAGCATCAGCCACGACACAAGCCCGGCCAACCCGGCCGTGCCGTCGTTGTCGACGGACATCCCCACCGCAACGCCTATGGCGAACAGGATGGGCATGTTATCAATCAACGCTCCGCCCGCCTTCAGGAAAAAGGCGGCCCACAGGTTGTTACTGCCCCAACCTACCGGGTCGATCCAATACCCGATACCCATGAAAATCGCCGCGATAGGCAGACACGCCACCGGCAGCATCAGGGACTTTCCAATCTTCTGCAACACCTTCATCATGACAAAAACCTCCTCGCGTATGAAAATTTGAAGTCATTCTACCTGAAAAACATTTCTTATAAACAGGTATTTTCCGACATAATTGACGCTTTTTCTGCGGATTGCGAGTATAATTTCAAGTAGATGAAAAATTTCAGACTCATGTGATTATCGTCAGGAGGTTATTAAATAAGATGAGTACGATAATTGGGATTCGCGGCAGGGAGATACTGGATTCGAGAGGCAACCCCACGGTCGAGGCGGAAGCGTTTCTCGAAGACGGTTCGTTCGGCCGCGCGGCCGTCCCGTCCGGAGCGTCGACCGGTATAAACGAGGCCCTGGAACTTCGCGACAAGGAGAACAAGCGATACTGCGGCAAAGGCGTCCTCAAGGCGGTTGACAACGTCAACGAAAAAATAGCGCCCGAGTTGATAGGCATGGACGCCGACGAACAGGCGCTTATAGATAAGGCGATGATAATGCTGGACGGCACGCCCGGCAAATCGGCTCTCGGAGCCAACGCCATTCTCGGCGTTTCCATGGCGGTCGCCCGCGCCGCGGCGGACAGTCATTCCATGCCCCTTTGGGCGTACATGGGCGGGTTTGGTTCATTCATGCTTCCGACTCCGATGATGAACGTAATCAACGGCGGGGCCCACGCCGACAACACCGTGGACATTCAGGAATTCATGATCGTCCCCCACAACGTGCCGAGCTTTGCCGAAGCCCTTCGCATGGGCACGGAGACTTACCACGCGCTGAAAGGCTGCTTACAGGCCCGCAAATACTCTACGGCAGTCGGCGACGAGGGAGGGTTCGCCCCCAACCTGAAAACCAACCGCGAGGCTATGGATCTTTTAATAGAGGCCGTCGAAAAGGCCGGTTACACGCCCGGCACGGACGTCGGCTTCGCGCTCGACGTGGCGTCGTCAGAGTTTTTCAAGGACGGCAGGTACGTATTTGAAGGCGAAGGCAGGACGTTTACCCCCGACGAACTGGTGGCCTACTATGAAGGGCTTTGCAGGGATTACCCCATCCTCTCGATCGAGGACGGAATGGCCGAGGAGGACTGGGAAGGCTGGGCCATGCTGACCAGACAGCTTGGCGGCAGGATTCAGCTTGTGGGCGACGACCTGTTCGTGACAAACCCGGAAATTTTGGCGCGGGGAATCAAAGAGGGCGTCGGCAACGCGGTATTGGTTAAGCTGAACCAGATCGGCACGGTATCCGAGACGGTCGAGGTGGTGCGGATGGCCGGCCTGGCCGGGTACGCCTCCATCATATCGCACCGCTCGGGCGAGACCTCCGACACGTTCATCAGCGACCTCTCCGTGGCGATGAAATCCGGGCAGATAAAGACCGGTTCCGTGTCGCGCGCCGACCGCGTCGCCAAGTACAACCAGCTTCTCCGCATAGAGGAAGAGCTGGGAGACGCCGCGGTATACGCGGGGCTGAAGCGTTTTTCCAGAGTACAATAAGGAGACTGTGCCATGAAAAAAATTATCGTTACCGATAAAGCGCCCGGGGCCATTGGGCCTTACAGCCAGGCCGTCCAGGCCGGAGATTTTCTGTTCGCCTCCGGGCAGATACCCCTTGATCCCGCCACCGGCGAGCTGATTACCGGCAGCGTGGAAGACCAGGCAAGGCGAGTTCTCGAAAACGTCAAGGGGCTTCTCGAAGCCGCGGGCTACACGATGGAAAACGTGGTCAAAGCCCTTGTCTTCGTCACCGACATCAACGATTTTGCCGCGGTCAACGGAGTTTACGCCCGGTATTTCACTGACACTCCCCCGGCCCGTTCTTTCGTAGCCGTCAGAGACCTTCCCAAAGGGGCGAAGTTAGAAATCGAAGTCGTGGCCTGGAAAGGCTGACGCGCCGGTTTATGTTATAATTCCGTGCTGTATCAGTTATAAAATGAGGAGGAAGGCTTAATGGCGGAACAAACTACGCCTGCGGTATCCCCATGCGGGGCCCCGAGCAGAGGCGGAGGAAACGGCGGAGGCGGGGGAGCGCAGGGAGAAGCTCCGGGCTTGGGAGGTATGCTATTCCCGATAGCGGTATTCATCTTAGTCTTTTATTTTTTGATACTGCGGCCCCAGAATAAACGCAAAAAACAACAGGAAACGATGTTGGGCGGAATAACGAGGGGCGACCAGGTAATAACGGTCAGCGGGGTTTTCGGAACCGTGCGCGAGGTTCGCGACGACACGTTCATGCTGGAGATCGCCGAAGGGGTCAAAATCCGCGTTTTGAAATCCGCGGTGCAGACGAAGCGTACTTTGACCCCCGGCCAGGAAAAGGACTGACGGAGATGACTCGCAGAGACCGTACGCGGCTGTGGATTGTTTTGGCCGTGGTTATAATAGCGCTGTTATATTCCTGGCCCATAGCCGGAAAAATAAACCTCGGGCTTGACCTTAAAGGCGGAGCCCACATTGTGCTTCAAGCCAAAGGCACGCCGGAAAACCCCGTTGAAGACGACGCCATCGACCGCCTTTTGGTGGTACTGCGCAGCCGCGTGGATCAATACGGCGTCGCGGAACCGATCATACAGAGAAGCGGGCGCGACCGCGTTATCATCGACCTCCCAGGCGTTCAGGACCCCGCCGCCGCGCTTGAACTTATAGGAAAAACGGCGGTTTTGGAGTTCCGGGAGGTTCTGGACCACAGCTCCATGCCGTCCATACCGATGCCGGAGCGCAGGAATTACGACGACGACGAGGGTTATGAACGCGCTCATGAGCGCCGGAATGCGGCGCTGGAGGCGTGGGACGGCGTCGAACGCCGTTTCGCCGAGCGCGCCGCCGGCATTGACGGAACTATCGTTTCCCGCGGCGATGACGACGAACCCAGTTTTTATCTCTTGGGCGGGGTATTGGTGGCCGGCGGCGAATTGACGGACGCGGTGCGAACCTCCGACAGT
>WRKN01000171.1 GCA_009778055.1 Synergistaceae bacterium | reverse complement strand
TCGCGGCTGAGAATGATCGTCGTCTTCCTGTTCGACGGCATGTAATATAAGACATGTTCCACAAATTCAAGCACGGCTTGGTTTTTCAGAAAGTGAAAATCGTCCAGCACCAGCGTATACGGCTGTATACTGCGTTCATATAGGCGATAGAACTGTTTACGTTTTTCTTCCGTGTCGGGAAAGCCGAATTCTCTGTAGCCCTCGCCCATTTGCTCACTCACCTGCGCGAAAGAGTGGGCAAGGTTCTCCCAGGCGCGCGAGGGCACGTTGTCGCGGTCCGAAAGCTGCTCCCATGCGGTAGGCATTTCGAGCTCCAACAAAAAATCGGCGACCGCGCGTGTTTTACCGTAGCCAGCTCCAGCGCATATGACCACCACCGGGCATTTCACTGCCTCCTCCAGAAGCCGGTTCAGCCGCGGGCGTTTGAAATGTGAAAGATCGTTCGGCTCAGGCATAGTACTCATAACTGTTCACATCTCCTACTTACACCAGCTTACGCTCGACGGCGATGCGAATTACGTCGGCGATGTTTCGGGCGTTAAGTTTGTCGTAGATGCTGTTGATGAAGAGTTTAACCGTATTGCTTGATAAGTTCAAATTAGCGGCTATTTCCGAGCGGGAAAGCCCATGGTACATATCGCGCAGAACTTCGGTTTCGCGCCCTGATAAGGTCACCTCTCCGTCGATACCGTGGGCCCTTTTATAACCGGAAATAAACTGCGAGTGACGCTTGGCGTGGGTGCCCGATTTGCGCTCGATCATTTCCAGCCATGACTTGGGAACTCCAAAATTCGGCTCGCGCTGTGCGGCGGCGGCAAGCGTTCGCATGTCCTTGCCAAGCCATATGAAAGGCATCAGAATGTCGTTCGGCAAGGCCGTTTCATAGGATTCGCGCAGCGCGGCCAGGGCGCCCGCTTTGACTTTCGTTTTGAAAAGCACGCACGCTTCCATCGCGCCCAGTTCCACCCGCCCGTACAGAGTCGACTCCCGACGCTTTTGCTCTTCCATATAGGCCAGCAGGGGCACGTAATTCTTCGTGGCATAACAATAGTGTGCCTTCACTTGGTTCGCGGAGTTTTCGATGAATTTAGGGTGACCGTAGGGCGAGAACTTCTCCTTCAGCCAGCTCGGAACCATTTCCGGGTGTGAAATATGAATGTAATACGCTCCCAAGGTGATTTCATAGGTGGGAAAGCGAATAAGAAAATCAGCTTCGTCCAACAAAGCTTCCGTGTCTTTAAGCGCGCCTTCGCCCTTTGCGAAATCTCCCTGCGAAACCGCTATCCGTATCATGTAGAACAGCGCCCTGTGTACCAGCTCAAACTGGCCGGACGCGCGCGCGCGCGCGAGGCCCTTGACGATGAAGGGTTCCGCCGCGCGAACGTCGCCCTGATAAAATTTGAACTCGCCCCGGGCCAAATCATCCATGCCGGCCATACAGCCGTTGTAGTTACTGGACGCGTGTTCCACAGCGCAGGCCAAGGCGTCGATGTACTCCAGCGGCGCGCCCTCTCTGGCCGAACCCACCAGGCTGAACCATGGGCCCACCGAGTAGCTGTTCAGTTTGCTCGGAATTGCGGGAGATTTGGTAAGGCACTCGCCCATCTTGGCGTAGTAAATATGGAAATCGTAGCTGTCGTCTATAGTGCACATCAATTGACGCATCGAACCCCACGCATAGTACAGGCCGCCTAAATTATGGTTTCGCCACTTCTCGTCCTCGGGCAGCCGCAGTAATTCGGCCTCGTAACGCACCATCAGTGATAGAGCTTCCCGCAGCTTTCCAAGGCACATTATGATACGCACATGCGTTCCGGCGAAAGCTCTCACCCGGACAAAGGCGTCACTCGGGGCGCGGTCGAAGATCGAGGCCGCGTAAAGCGCAATGTCATGCGGCACCTGCAGAGGGAGGTCAAAGAAAACAGACACTATGGACTCAAAGTCGGCGATTTTTTCATAATAGGCCAGCGCGTCTATTTTAAAGTTGTTCCGACCGCACCAATGAGCCGCAATTTGATAAGTTCTTTGTTTTTCTTCTTCTGTAAGGATATCCTGCTTCGTGCGCAAAAAATCCAAAAACAGGTGATGAATCATGTAGGCGTTGATGTAGCTGTCGAAGCGGACAAAGGCGCTTAGCCGCATCAGTTCGGCCGGCAGGCTTTTATCCTCTCCGGCCAGAAGGTCGACCAGGTCCGCCGAAAGGTGATCCACCAAGGAAAGGCACGCCAAGAAGTGTTGGAGCCGCCCGGAAGCCGCGTTGAATACCTCGGCCTCCATCAACTGGAAGAAGTTCTTCCTCATCGCGCTGCGGACGTAGCCCGAATAGTTCGGCGATTTTTTCAGCGACTGCACTATGTAGTTAACGGCAAAAGCCCAGCCCTTCGTATCCTGAAAGATTTCGTGCAGAATATGGGCTTCCACGGATAGACACTGAAGGCTCAGATATTGGGTCAGCTCGTTTTCGGTGAAATTAAGGTCCTCCTCGCGTATGTCGGCGACAAGGCCTCTGGTTTGCAAACCGGCTAATTTGATCTGCGGAGGCTCGCGGCTGATAAAGATCACCGTCTTCCTGGAGTTCGGCATGTGATATATGATACGCTCCACAAAATCAATCACGGTATTGTCTTTCACAAAATGAACGTCGTCCAGCACGACAATATACTGCTGCTTGCGCAAACCGCGGTCATGCATGCGATAGAACTGGTTCTGTCTGTTTTCCGTGTCGGGAAAGCCGGATTCTCTGAAATCTTGGGCTACTTGCTCGTCCACCTGCTCGAAAGCCTGGACGAAGTTCTCCCAGGCGCGGGAGATTAAGTTGTCTCGATCCGAAAACTGTATCCACGCGACAGGGAGATTATACTGCGACACAAAATCGGAAACCGCGCACGTTTTCCCGTAGCCCGCCCCCGCACACACGACCACAAGAGGGAACTCCGCAGCTTCCGTAAGAAGCCGGTTCAGCCGCGCGCGTTCGAAATGTGGAAAAGCGCTCGGGTCAATGCGCATTTGAAATGCGCTATCCATGGCTGTTTACATCCCCTCGCAAGAAGCGTCTGTCGTAATCACTCCATCGTTATGACAACTAACGAACGAACATTAGGTGGTTTACAGGATAGCTAACAAACGCAAGTTTGTCAAGTTTATTCGTGCTGGACCTTTTCAGGCATCTCGCGGTCGATAATACTTCAATTCCATCGCTCGAAAATTTATGTCCGAACGGTACATCCGGAGCACCGAACAAATTTTCGACGCCGCGCCGCTCCCATATCTTTTAAGTAATACCAATTCGCAATCAAACGATTGTTAATCTAAATTTCAAAAGCAGAATAATACTGCTTTTAGCTATTCTAACTTTAGGCCTTTGATTTCAATTTGGTATAAGATGTCGGTTATTTCAGCGCGCTTGAAAGGAGTCGCGCCTGCATTGCCAGGATGCGCTTTTTGTGTTCAAGTTCGCCCAATTCATAGGTAATGCTGGCGAACGCCTTGATCCCCATGTTCTGCATAGAGCCTATTAAAACACTGGCGAAAGTTTCCAGGTCGAATTCCGGGTCTAATCGCCCCACGTCAACTCCATGCTTCAATACATTTATAACGTACTCGGCGTTGTTCGCATCATTTTCGGCAAACATTGCGTTTGCAACTGGATCCTGAAACAGCCTCATATAGATGATTTTGGTGATGAGGATCATCCGCGAATACTTTTTTTGATCCTCCGTTACCAATGAGTAGGCAAACGCGGTTATTATTTCTTCAGCGCTTGCGGTCTCGATCAGTTTTTTCATCACGTCGACGGACTTGCGGGTATCGTACTGATGCCTGGCGTGGTATTCGTACGCGTATTTCAACAGCTTTTCCTTGCTTTTAAAATGATTGTACATCGAGGCCGGTTTTATGCCAACCTTATTGGTGATATCCCGAATGCTTACGTTTTCATAGCCAAACGTGCTTATCATCTCTACAAACGTATCAAAAATCAGTTCTTTAGTTCCTGATAGTTCGTCCATGGGTCAGCCTCCATGATATTGATGATCGCCAACCATATGTTGTTATATGCATTATAACCCGTACCGCTAAAAATCAAGCACGACAAACATTTAGGACACCTCTCTATCACGCCGCCCATAACTGTCACAGGAGTATGACGGGGGACGATCAAGCGGTCTTTCCCTCTACACCAACTTTCGCTCCGCGGCGATGCGAATGACGTCGGCTATGTTGCGGGCGTTCAGTTTTTCGTAAATGTTGTTTATGAAAAGCTTAACCGTATTGATGGACAAATTCAGGCTGGCCGCGATTTCCGGCCGGGAAAGACCATTGTACATATCGCGCAGAACTTCGCTTTCCCGCTCTGACAATGCCACCTCTCCGTCTACGCCGTGGGCCCTTTTATAATCGGAAATAAACTGCGCGTGACGCTTGGCGTAGGTGGCCGATTTGCGCTCAACCACCTCCAGCCATGGCTTGGGAACGCCAAAATCCGGCTCGCGCACCGCAGCGGAGGCCAGGGTGCGCATGTCCTTGCCAAGCCATATGAAAGGCATCAGAATGTCGTTAGGCAAGGCCGTTTCGTAGGCTTCGCGCAGGGCGGAGAAGGCGCCCTGTTTGTCTTTGGTTTTGAAAAGCACGCACGCTTCCATCGCGTTCAATTCCACCCGGTTGTATAGAATCGACTCCCGCCGCTTGTGGTCTTCCATATAGGCCAGCAGCGGGACGTAATTCTTCGTAGCGTAGCAATAACATGCTTTAACTTGGTTCGCGGAGTTTTCGTTAAAGTATGCATGACCGTAGGGAGAGAACTTCTCCTTCAGCCAGTTGGGAACCATCTCCGGTTGCAAAACATGGACATAATACGCCCCCAAGGTGATGTCATAGGTGAAGAAACGGGTAAGATACTCAGTTTCACCCAACAGAGCTTCGGTGTCTTTAAGCGCCCCTTCGGCCTTTGCGAAATCTCCCTGCGAAACGGCTATCCTTATTATGTAGAACAAAGCCCTGTGCACCAAACCAAACTGGTTCGCCGCGCGCGCGCGCGCAAGGCCCTTGCCGATAAAGGATTCCGCCGCGCGAACGTCGCCCTGGTAAAACTTGAGCTCGCCCCAGGCCAAATCATCCGCGCCGGCCATACAACCGTTGAGGCTACGGGACGCATGTTCCACCGCGTTGGTCAAGGCCTCAATGTACTCCTGCGGCGCGCCCCTTCTGGCGGAACCAACCAAGCTGAACCACGAGCCTGTCGGATAGCTGGACGGCTTGTTCGGCTCGACGGGAGATTTATTCATGCATTCGCCCATCTTGACGTAATAAATATGA
>WRKN01000170.1 GCA_009778055.1 Synergistaceae bacterium | reverse complement strand
GGCCTTGACCGCATGGCCATGCTGAAGTACGGAATCAACGACTTGCGCTATCTGTTCAACGGAAACGTTTCTTACTTTTTATCCGGGAGGGACGCCTGATGATCGTATCCTGGCGGATTTTGGAGCGCTTCGTCTCAGTGCCGGCGTCGCCCGAGGAGGCGGCGCAGCGGCTCACCATGTCCGGCGCGGAGGTCGAGTCCGTCAAAAAGCCCGGCGCGGGTATAACCGGCGTAGTTGTCGCGCGTATAGACTCCCTCGAAAGGCATATCTCGAAGGAAAACCTTCTCACGGCAGGCCTGGACACCGGAAAAGGAAAAATAACTTGCGTAACTGCGGCCACGAACCTCAAGGCCGGGGATAAAGTCTTTTACGGCGCGCCGGGCGCAGTCCTTCCTTCCGGGGAGCTTGGCGCGCGCGACTTCGACGGGGTGCGCAGCGAGGGCATGATGCTCTCGGGGGCCGAACTGGGCCTGCCGGATATTGACGTAGTTGACGGAATTCTCGTGCTGCCGGACGACGCGCCGATTGGCGCCGACGCCCGCGCTCTTTACGGAATAGGCGACACGCTGCTGGACGTTTCCGTCACGCCGAACCGCGGCGACCTGTTGAGCATATTGGGCGTGGCGCGCGAGCTTAAGGGACTCTATCCCGACGCCGCTCTGAAAACCATGCCCTGGGAAAAAACTTCCGCGGAAGAGAAGGCGGGAAAAGAATGGCCTTTTGAGTTCGGCGCGATATCCCTTCCCGACGCCGGATGCCTGAACTACCATCTGGGCCTGGCGCTTGACGCGGCCATAGCGCCTTCCCCCCTGGAGGTACGGGTGGCTCTTGCCCGCATGGGTATGCGCCCGATATCCAACGTGGTGGACGCCACGAACTACGTCATGCTCGTGCTTGGGCAGCCCCTGCACGCCTTCGACCTGAACACGCTCCCGGCCAGGGAGATCACCGTCCGCTCCGCCTCCGAAGGGGAGCGCATAGTCACGCTCGACGGCAAGGAACGCGTAATGACCGCAAACGACATGCTCATCACCAGCGGGGGCGAACCCATAGCTATAGCGGGAGTGATGGGCGGCGGGCAGACGGGCATAGCGGACGACACGAAGACAGTGGTGCTCGAAAGCGCAAATTTTTCCGCGCGGCGCGTGGGGCACACGTCCCGCCGCCTGGGGATGACGTCGGAGGCGGCTTTCCGCTACTCGCGCGGGGTTGACCCGACGCTTTCCGCAATGGCCATCGACTACGCGCTCATGCTCATGAACGAATGGAGCGGCGCTGAAATCGGCTACAGTAAAAACTCCGCCTTCAACGAGTACCCGAAAATCGAGCCTGTCATTCTTACGAAACGGAAACTGCATACCTACCTGCTTTGGAGCGATATGGAAGAATCCGTCAAAATCCTCGAAGGCTACGGTATACGCAAGGACGGGAGTTCCGGGCCGGAGGCCGTCGCTTTCGCGCCTCCGACATGGCGTCCGGACATTGCCATCGAGGAAGACTTGATCGAGGAGATAGGGCGTTATCGCGGCTACAACGACGCGCCTGACCTTTTGCCCGGCGAGCTGCCGAGGCGGGGGACTATAGGGGCTTCCACGGCCCTTGCCGGGGAGCTGCGCGCCTGCGCCGCGGCCCGTGGTTACGTCGAGGCCATCACGTACAGCTTCCTGCCGGAGTCGTTTGTCTCCGCGCTCCGCTTGCCGGAGGACGACCCGCGCGCGCGGCCTCTGCTGCTCGCGAACCCCATCAGCCAGGACTGGACAGCCATGCGCACCACGCTGCTGCCCGGATTGCTGAACGGGCTGAAGGAAAGCGTCGCCTCGGGGTGGCGCGGCCCGGTGCGGCTCTTTGAGACAGGGCGCGTCTTTATGCGGGAGCCGGAGGGCTCGGGGAACCCGGCAAAAAACCGCGAGCTTGACACGATTGCCGGCCTGGTTTGTAACGGCGTGGATCCGCGCACTCCTTGGGGCGACGCGAAGGAGGATTTTCTGAGCGTCAAGGCCGACGTGGAGGCGCTGCTTTACGCGGCGGGGCACGGGGAAACCGTTATCGAACGGGGAAGCGAGCCATTCGGGCACGCGGGCCAGACCGCTTCCATAAAACTGCGCGGTGAAAAAATAGGGTATCTGGCGCGGCTCTCGCCGTCCATCGAACGCGAGCTGGACTTTACGTCTTTTGGCGAGTCGGTTTACGTTTTTGAGGTCAACCTGTCCGCGCTGGGAGAGGCCGCAAAACCTAAATACGCTCCCGCGTCTCCTTTTCCAGCCGTTTTCCGCGACATATCCATGCTGGCGCCGGAAGAAGCCACACACGACGGCGTTATCGCCGAAATTCGCGCCCTGGCCTCCGATAACGGATTTTTGGACAGCGTGAAGCTGTTCGACGTTTACAGCGGCAAAGGCATTCCGGAAGGACGCCGCAGCATGGCTTTCTCGCTTTGTTACCGCGCTGCCGACCGTACCCTGAACGACGAGGAAGTTGACAAAATACACAACTCCATACGAGACGCTTTGACTCAAAAAGGGTACAATATGCGGTAGGTGATTTGTTATGAGCGCGTTGGCGAAAATAGGAAATTTGGTTGAACGTGTGACCGGCAATATAGAGGCCATTGCGGGTGACCGTGAGAAGGTGCTTTCGGAAGTTTCTGCCCTGCGTGAACGGCTGATGGAGCGCGATAAAGAGGCCGTAAAGGCGGCGCGGGACATGAGGGCTGAACTGGAGGCGGCCCGGATGAGCGCGTTGTTTTTTGAACAGGAGAGGATCAGGATAGAGGCGAGACGCCGAAATTTGGACGACAGGCTGGCCTCTTTGGTTGGCGGCGAGCAACGCCGTGGGGGCTGAGTTTTTGACTGCCCTGGTTACTCCGGCAGCCTCGGCTGCTTCGGCGAAGCTGCGGGAAGTTCGCGTCCTCATAGGAAAACGAAGTTACTTTATGCAGACGGAACTGGACGACGACACGCTCAACCGGGTTGTCGACACTGTGAACGAGGTTTGCAGGGGTATAGGCGGAAATATGGATCAGGACAGCCTGTTGATGTTGACGTGCCTGCAGCTGGCCTACAACCTCGACAAGGTTTCGGCTCTCCTCGAGTCCCTCGACGGGAGACTGAACGATCTGAAACCTTCAGATGTATACAAATAGAAAGGACGTGTAATAAGTTGGTGGACATTAACAGCAAAGCGTATAAGGAAATGTTGGATCGCAGGCCCTTGAACGTAAAGGTGCTGTGGGGTAACGAGCAGGTTGGGCTTGTCAGCGGACGCGACATATACGGCGCGTGCAAGGAACTGGGTTGCGCCGTATTGGCCGCGAACTGCCGCAGTCCCTTGACCGCCAAGGGCATACTTCGCGCGGCAAAGAAGCTGAACGCGGCCGTCGTATTGGAAATAGCCAAGTCGGAGGCGAGCTACTGCATGAGCAACTTCGACAACCTGCCCGAATACGCCGTCAAGTACTCCAAGGAGCTTGGCGACGGAGTAATTTTCGCCATGCACGTGGACCATTACGGGATAAAGGGGCAAAGCGACCTCTTCAAAGCCGTGGCGCACGTTCCCAAGCTGGTAGAGAGGGGTTGGTCGTCCGTTGCCATAGACGCGTCGCACCTCGAGGACTATGACAACCTCTGCGCGACGCGCGACATAGCCATGAGCCTGCCGGCCTACCTGGGGCTCGAGGTCGAGGTGGGCGAGATCAAGGGAGCGGGCGAGCTTTCGACGGTGGAGGAGGCTCTTTTCTTCGTCGGCGGCTTGAACGCCTGGGGGATTTACCCCGACCTGCTCGCGATATCCAACGGCTCCCTGCACGGCACGTACGACGCCTCCAGCGGGCAGCAGGAGGGCATAGACCTGAAGCGCACGCTGGACATAGCCCAGGCTATCGAGCAGTTCGGCGTGTCGATTGCCCAGCACGGCATATCCGGAACGCCCTTCGACAAAGTCGGGGAGTTCTGCAACTATAAAATCAACAAGGGCAACGTCGCCACGTTGTTCCAGAACGTGGCCTTCGGTATGAAGATGGAGGACACCGGCAACGCGGACACCTCTTCGGGCGCCTACGTCAAAGAAAGCGCCCGCGGCATAACGGACGCCCTGTGGGATAAGATCGTATCCTGGGCGGACGGCGAAAAGATAGGCCGCAAGAGCGGAGACTACAAAAAGGCGAACCTGCCGTTCGGCAAGGCGATTCTGGAAGAGTCGGAAGACATTCTGGAGCGCATAACGGGCGAGACCGAGGAGTGGGCGACCCGTTTCATCAAGGCCCTTAAAGGCGAGGGAAGCGCGGATAAAGTGCTTGAGGTCATCAGCCGCCGCGGGGATCACAACTCCGCGCCTGACCGCAGCCCCATGAATCCCCGCTCCAACTACACCGCCGACAAGGCTCCGCGCAGAGATAAAGCAAGCGGAAATTTCGACGACTAAAGAGCAAAGCAATAAAAGCAAAAAATACAGGGGGCCGTTTCGGCCCCCTGTATTTTTTGTTCTCCCTTAACCTAATCACCGCTTTACGAGATTATGTTTCTCCAGCATTTTCATAAGAGGTATGCCAAGGGCGCAGACCACGGCCTGCCCGGCGCTCACGTAAAAAATCGTGCTCCAAAGGGGTACGCCCTGGGGTAAGTCCGCGACGAGGTGCAGCATCGTTCCGATGACCAGGCCGTTGACCAGCACGGGGGGCAGGGCCGCGAGCCACAGCCTGGGCATACGGCTCGACAGGTATGCCGCCGCCAGCGTGGCCAGACTGCCGACCACCATATCCAACATTCCGTAAGGGCTGAAGTAGTTTGCGACTAAGCATCCCGCAAAAAGCCCCGGAACGGCAGCGGGTATGTAAAAAGGCAAAAGCGTCAGGGCTTCGCCCACACGAAACTGCACAGGGCCGTAGGAGATAGGAGCCAACGCGATGGTAATACCCGCGTAAAGCGCGGCGATCATTCCGCCAAGAGCCAAACTTTTTACCTTCGTCAACATCATGCCAACCAACTCGTTTCTTCAATGATTTTTCCAGCGCACACATATTACCAGAGAATATCGTAAATTTTTTTACTTTAGGGGCTTTACAAAACTGTAACGTCGATGTATTATACCCAAGCTCTTCGTTGCGAGGTCGAAACAGACCGTTTGAAGCGGCGAAAAACCTTGTTTTTTCTATATACAGTTAGAATAGCAAGGAGCACCTTGACAAATTTACAGGCGAACCAACAGAGAAGTAACTAAGAAGCAAAGCAAAGTTTTTTAGCTTGAGCTTTCGCGTTGATCGCGAGCAGCTCGGGCGCAGTAAATAACTGAGAGTTTGATCCTGGCTCAGGACGAACGCTGGCGGCGCGCTTAACACATGCAAGTTGCACGACGATCTTTTGAAGTAGTAATACGGAAAGAGATACGGAG
>WRKN01000169.1 GCA_009778055.1 Synergistaceae bacterium | reverse complement strand
ATCAGCGGCATGAGATCCGCCGCCTCCCCATGCCACGCGTCCTTTTCACCGGCAAATCCATAAAGGAAGTTCCATGCCACCTCCATACCGTATTCCCGCGCCCATTTCAGAATGCGGATATTATGAAAAACCCTGTTCGGCTTGCCGAGCGCCGCGAGCGCCTCGTCATGCAGGTGCTCGATGCCGGGCTGAATCCGCCGTACTCCCGCGTCGGAAAGTTTCCGCATCTGTTCCCGGGAAAGCGTCGCGGGCGTCTCGTACATGAAGTTCACCGCTCCCCCCTCGAAACGGGGCAGCAGTTGTTCTATATGTAAGGGATGAATCATGTTGTCGGCCATGTGAATACCCTTCACTCCGTGCCGTTCCGCCAGCTCTGTTATTTCCCTGTAAGCCCTGTCAGGGCTTTTGGAGCGTTGTTTTCTGTACAGGCCGTTAAAGCCGCAGAAAGGGCAGGGATTTTCCGCGCCCCACCAGCAGCCCCGTGACGTCTCCAGTACCAATCCCGGAATGATATAGTCCTGTAGGTCGCTTTTGCCCAGCGCTTCAAAATAGTCGTCGAAAAAAGGAAAGGGGAGGCTGGATAGATCGGCGACGGTTCCTCTCCCCGGTCCACGGCCGGTTCCCGGTTCCCGGCCGGAACGCCGGTCATGGGGCGTTAGAACTTCGGGGCGGTTCCATCCTGAATCGGCCGCGCCGGTTATAGCAGCGCCCACGGCGCCGCCCCCTATTTTTTCTCCCGTTTCTCCTGAGAGAAATGCGCGGCAGAAGTCGGGGAAGGACTCGTCCGCGTCTCCCGAAAACACATAATCAATCCATGGGAAGGAACGGTGCAGTTCCCCGCCCATAACGCCTTCGCAGCTTGAGCCGCCGATGACTGTGGCGACTCCGGGAGCGGCCTCGCGGATGCGGCGCAGCAGGGCCAGCGACGCGCAGGTTTGGAAATAGGACAAGCTGCAGCCGACAATTTTTGGGTTCAGGGCAAGAACTTGCGCGACGCACCTGTCGACGTAGCTGTCGGCGGCGTCCCGGGCTTTCAAGAGCATCTCGCAAATCAGGGGGTTGCCGCAAACCCGGAAAAAGCCCTCGTCATCCCGTTCCATGTCGGGAAACGCGGCGCGCGAAAACGCCCATTCACAGATGTTGGAAACATTGGTGAGGTTGAAGTAATTTCTAAGGCCAATGGCTTCGGCGAAATCCAGTGTGAAATAGAGGCTTCGCGTCGAAATGCCGGCCCGGCGCAACGCCCCGGCCAGACAGCCCAACCCAAGGGACGGCTTGTTAAGAGACGCAAACGGCATCGCCACAAGAACGACGTCGCCGCTCAATTCCTCATCTTCAAAGCTGCCGCCGGCAATCGGCGTGTCGCCCTCCGACGTTTGTTCTTTGTCAATCAGCCGCATCATAGTCTTCATCCAATCCAGCTTTTCATTGCTCAACCCATCGGATTGTCAAATTAATGTACCATACGCGCTTTTTCATGTAAAGTGTCGTATGGCACTGATGTCGTATGGCACTGACAAAGGCTATGAATACATGAACGATGACAGCAAACCTATATCTCCCAAACAGGAATTGAAACTACTTCGCGGCAGAGCGGCAAACGTTCCGGCTTTAAGCAAAGCACCGCGCCAAGCCCGACTTTCTTTTGCAGTTTTTCCAATTCTTTGAAACTTTGATAATCGCGTCCGCCGGGGTTAGCCGTTTTCTTGATTTCTATCGGGTACAAGGTTCCGGCTTCTTCCAGCACTATATCAACTTCGTTTTGATTGGCGTCGCGGTAAAGCCAAATCCAAGGTTCTTTGCCATTATGATAATACGATTTTAAAATTTCCCCGACCGCATAGGTCTCCAGTATTGCGCCCGCCATGGAACCGACCATCAAAGTATCCGGCGTGGGCCATTTTGTAAGATACGCGCATAATCCCGTATCCAGGAAATACATCTTCGGCGTTTTGATAATCCTCTTCGTTATATTCGGCGAATAAGGGCGGAGCAGGTATACCAGGCCCGAGCGTTCCAAAACCCCCATCCACGCTTGCGCGCTTTTTACGTCTATTCCGACGTCGCGAGCAATAGAAGTATAATTCAGCAGTTGTCCTGTCTGAGCGGCAACCACCGAGAGAAATTCAAAAAATTGCGTTGGTTTCTCTACGTTATGGAAATCCCTGACATCTCGCTCGATATAGGACTGAACATAAGAACTATAAAACCAATCTCTGTCCATTTTTTTATCGACAACCAATTCCGGCAGGCTTCCAAGCCAAATATGCTTGTATAGCTCCTGCGGGGTTGTTTTTTTGCCGTCGTCCGATTTATCCATGGATGGCAGAAACGGCTTGCCGGAAAACGGTTTTTTTGTTTTCTCGCGATACGATAACCCCAGCATGTCAAAAATTCCTATGCGGCCGGCAAGCGATTCCTGTACGCCCTGCATAAGGCGGTATTTTTGCGAGCCGGTAAGCCAAAACGCCCCCTTGTGTTCTTTGTGTTCGTCCGCATAAATTTTGATGTACGTGAATAAAAGGGGCGCGTATTGCACTTCGTCGATAATCACCGGCGGCGGATTTTGCAGCAAAAACAATTCAGGGTCATCCAGCGCAAGTTTGCGATTGTGCATATCGTCAAGAGACACGTATTTTCGCTTTGTGCCTTTTGCCATGCTTTGCAGCATCGTCGATTTCCCAACCTGTCGCTGCCCTGTCAGCAGAACTACCCGGAAACTCTTTGCCGCCCGCTCTATAATCGGTCGCATAGTCCTTTCCAAATATGCCATTTCTATCGCTCCTTACTTTGTACAAGATGGATTTATATTCCATTTTATACAACAATAAAGGACGAAAGTCCAGTTAAAACAATAATTTCGTATATGTGGGTCACTCGCTCAGCCGTCTACTCCAGCTCGAAGGGCATAGGCGCCCCCACCGCGTTTACGATCTGAGCCACGGCGATGTTGTAGTCGCACAGGGCCTGGGTGTGGTTCGAGTCGCTCCGGTTCAAAGCATCCTGAGCGTCCAGCACGTCGATGTTGGTCCCTACGCCCTCCCTGTAGCGCGCCAAAGCTATCCTGTAGGCTTCCCTGGACATATCCACAGCGCTGGCGGTCGTCTCTATCCTCGCTCTGGTCTCCTCCATCGTCATGAAGTACTTCGTGACGTCCAGAACGATGGCGTCCCTGGCGGACTCGTAACCGTAGTCCGCTTTTTTCAGGTCCTCCTTCGCCCCCCTGATCCTCGAGTCCGTGACGCCCCCGTCCGAGAAGGTGTACTCGGCGTTGATGGATATATACAGGTTGTCCCGGTCGAGGCCGGGCCAGTTGTGCTGAGAGCTGAAGGCCTGATTCGCGTTTAGGTTTACCGTGGGCTTTTTGCCGCTTTCCTCGACGACAATCCCGGCTTGCGCGCTTTTTTTCCGCAAATCGGCAATCGCGAGGTTAGGGTGACGGGAAAGCGCGTATTCGATACAGTCGTCCAGGGTGTAGGTAAACGGGACGCGTGACATTTCTCCCTCGTGCGAAAGCTCCGTGTCCAGGGGCAGCCCTATGGCGTCGTTCAAGCTCTTCATCGCGATCCTGTAGTCGTTCACGGACTGACTCATCGTCTGTTTTGCGTTTATCAGCTCCACCTCCGAGCGCAGCAGGTCGGCCCTGCTGACCCTCCCGTTTCGGTACTGCGCGTCCACGTTGCGGACGTGGGCCTCCAGGCGCTCAACAGAATCGCCGGCGAGTTTGGCCATGTCATCCGTGCGAAGCATAGTGAAAAAAGCGATCGCCACGGACAGTCTGAGGTCCTGGCGCGCTCGCTCGAGGCTCAGGATGCTCGACGCCCATTCGTGTTCCGAGGCGGCGATGGTCCCTTCGATCCGGCCCCCGGTGTAAAGAGGGTATGTGGCCGAGACGGTGTTTTGAAACGAATTGACGTCATAGTCCCGGTTCATCGTCCTGGAAGTAGTGTGGCCTGCGCTCAGGGTCACGTTGCGCGCCCTGTGGGCCTGACGCCTGCCCTCGTTCGTCTTGGCCACGTCGGACTCCGCCGCTTTGATGCTTCTGTCGCTGCCGAGGGCGAGTTCAAAGGCTTTTTCCAGGTCGATTGACAACGGCTGTGAATGCGCCGGCCGCCCCATGCCCAAAACGACAAGCCCAATGTAAATCAAAAAAATTAAGAAACGGTTTTTCGGCAGGGTACACCCCTCCTCTTCGTGATACAAATACGACCGTATCTGCAATGTGATATTTTACAACGTCTTGTGGAGATGCGGGAGATCAAGACGGCGGCCGGGGGTATCGTGTATTCCGCATGGCGCTTTACGTAAAAAGATTGGTGTCGTAAACTTATGTCGTTGTTCTCAAAATTCAGTAGAGAGACGGTATTTTTCAATGCAGAAAACTGAAAAAACTAAGCTCGCCATTGTCGACGACTGCGTGATCTTCAGGACAGGGCTTCGCTGCATCTTATCGGAAGTCCCTAATTTCGAGATAATCATGTGCCGCGATTTCAATTCCGGGGAAAACATCGCTTTCTCCGAGCCTCCAGACGTCATTCTGATTCACTCCACCACAAAGGACTTGGAATTCCAGGCGGAGATGCTGAACAGGGCGAAGGAAGCCGCTCCTCTTGCCAAGGTACTGCTCATATCAGAGTTTTCCGACATGGACTATCTATTGGAAAACTTAATGTCGGGCTGCGACGGATACGTTCTGCGAGACGTGTCTGAAAATGCGCTCATCCGCGCCGTGACGAACGTCAGCACGGAGATATTCGTCTTCGACCGGAACGCGATAGGTAAATTTTTGCAGCTGCACGGACGCGGCAACAGCTTGGGAAGCGCCAGAAAACTGTCTTCCAGGGAGATGCGGGTGGTCGAGATGGTGTCCGAGGGTATGACGAACGAGAAAATTGCGTCCGAACTGGAGCTGGCAACCGGTACCGTGAAGAACATCGTTTCCGATCTCCTGTCGCGTTTCAAGTACCAGAAAAGGTCTCAACTGGTGAAGCTGTTGAACGAAGCCCTGTAATCCTCGACTTAACTATGGCTATCAAATTGACAAAATCATGGACATTGGTTATTGGTATCACCCGCCACCCAACAGCTTTTGCATCACTTCCACAGCGGCGTCGTAGTCCATTATAAGAACGGCGTCCTTCAATTGCTCTATTTCCTCTTTCAACGCGCCGCTTGTGTTCAGCGCGTCCAGTCTCTCCAGCCCCTTATCTATGACCGCAAAATTCATTTCGCCAAAAGCATCCGCCATTTCCTTAAAAATCAGCGGCAGTTCGGGCGGGATTTCAATCGGCCCGTTATGCTGTGTTTTTTGTGAGTTTACCGCAAAGGCTTCTTTCAGTCCCAAGTTAAAACCGTTGAGCCTCTCCAAAAAAGGCGGCAGATTTGCGGCGCAAAAAGAAGCGTCCGCCCGGTCGGACGCGATTTCAAGCTCGAGCGCCAGTTCGGAAAGCGCG
>WRKN01000168.1 GCA_009778055.1 Synergistaceae bacterium | reverse complement strand
TCATCACCAGCGACGCGTTGCAGCAGGCGCGTCTCAGGCGCATAAGCTCCGCGAAAATCTTGAACCTCTGGTCCGCGGAATCAGGAGCGCTCAGCTCCTCGACGGCGTTCCGGCGCAGCGCCTCGTAAAACGCCTGTTCCTCCTCGTTCAGTTCCACCCTGATGGTTATCTCCGTCTTGGGCGGCAGCTCTTCAAGCACCTGCTCCTTGCTCCGGCGCAGGATGAAGGGCTGAATCACCCTTTTCAGACGCATACGCGCTTTCTTGTCGCCGTCGCGCTCTATGGGCACGGCGAAACGGCGGTTGAAACTTTCCAGGGAACCCAGAAAGTGCGGGTTGAGAAAACGGAATATATTCCACAGCTCGCTCAGGCGATTTTCTATAGGCGTGCCGGTGGTGGCCAGGCGGAAGTCCCCTTCCAGCTTCATCGCCGCGGCGGAGCGTTTGGTTCCCATGTTCTTGATGGCCTGCGCCTCGTCCAGCACGATGGTATGCCACTTAACGTCGGACAGGCGGTCCGCCTCGTTCTGAAGAAGCCCGTACGTCGTGACTATGACGTCAAAAGCCTCCAATTCCCCGAGGGTTTTTTCCCTGTCGCCGTGGCGCAGTTCTTTGACGTTCAGGGTTGGGGCGAAACGCCCGGCCTCGATCAGCCAGTTCGCGCAAACGGAGGTCGGGGCGACGACAAGCGCCGGCCCGCCGCTTCCCCGCTCGGTCAGAAGCGCCAGCGCCTGAATCGTCTTCCCCAGCCCCATGTCGTCCGCGAGGCAGGCCCCCGCCCCCCAGTGAGCAAGCCGCGACATCCATTGATAGCCTTCAGTCTGGTAGTTTCTGAGTTTCCCCTTGAAAGTCGAGGGCGGTGAGGGGGTCAATGCCGACGCTTCTTCGATGCGCTTCCGCACCCGCTTCCACTCGGCGTTGCTTTTGAACGATCCAAGTTCGTCCAGCAGAGGCGCCAGGACTCCGACCGAAAGAGGCGATACGCGGAGCTCATTCCCCTTCGTGTCGCCCATTGCCGAGAGGGCTTCCAGCCTTCGGCGGAATTCCCTAGTCAAAGCCACGAACTGGCCTTCCCCTATCGGGATGAAACGTCCGTACCCGGTTTTCATGAGTTCCATAAGGTCTTTCATGCCCAGCACGAGTTCCTCGTCGATCCTGAGTTCGCCGGAAATAGCGAACCAGTCCTGGGAATTGCGCACCGACAAGCCCATCGAGGATATGGGAATCCTGTATTTTACGCGCATACTCTGTCCCTTCGGCCACTCGACCACAACCGAATCCCCCAACTCCTGAACCTGAGTCAGAAATTCCAGCGCCATTTCAGGGTCGGGCAGACGCCAGCGCTCGTTCGCCGTCTGTACCGCCTCCGCCAGGGCCGGGCAGGCGCGCACGGCTTCTATGAAAGAGTCCTTTTCTTTTTCCAGGGAGCGTTTGGCCTGCGTTCGTTTGGAATCGACCAGGCCGAAGATGTTTTGACCGCCGGTTCCCGGACGGCAGGAGACGCTGCCGGGCCCCAAAGGGCGAACCACCATGTCCACGTCAAGCCCGGCCGGGCCGGGGTCGCCGGCGTCCTGCCCAAAACCGTCGTCGCAGGGCTGAAGCTGTATGTAAACGCGGGCGTCGGCCTCCGTCTGAACGGCGCCGGTTTCTATACCCTCTATGTCGGAGTGCACCGTCACGACGGAAGCCAGTATCCCAAGGGTTTTCAAAAGCGTGTCCTTTGCCTTGTCCGGTATAAGCAATCCTTCTTCGCCGAGAATTTCAGCCATCTTGACGTGGCGCTCCTCGAAGCGGATCACGCGCAGGCAGTTCGGCCCGTCTTCCTGAACGACGCGCTGGAGCGTTTTGTCGCCGCAGGGAAACGGAGAGATGCGGAGGCGGTACGAGTCTTCTTTCATTACGGCCATGAGCTGCGGTTCGCCGGTTACGACCTCGACGCGCCCGCCGTCCGATTCGCGAAAAAGGTATGGATGCCCGGCCAGGGCCTCGAGCGCCTGGGGAACGTCAAGGCTGTATTCGATCCCGTAGTACAGGCGGTTCTCGTGTACGGCGGACGCGGCGCGAAGATCCTGATCGGTCATGGACGCCACGGTGTCCGCCTTGCTGTACAGACGTCTCAAGGCTATGTTTTTTCCTTTGCTCCAGCCGGAGGACGAAAGGGTCTGCTCCACAGGAGTCAGGTTGATGTAAGAAGGGCGCCGGTCGGAGGATTTTCCGATTTTGTCGGATTTCCAGGATACCTCCCAGACAAAGCGTTTAGCGCCTCTGGGGCCCGCCGCCGCTTTCAGGCCTATGCCGGACAGGGCGCTGAGAGAGCGTTCCCACTCCGACTGACTGTGTATCAAATCTTTCAGGGGGTACCGCGGTAGCGCCAACTTGCCGCAATCAATGGCGTCCGGCCACAGCTCGCGGATCAGGGCGGCCAGTTCCAACGCCGGAAAATCGAACTTCATCTCCGTCAATCGGCGGTACGTCGTTACGGCCATACCCAACATTCTTTTTTCCTCTTTCGCGTTTCTTGCGTCCAGCCAATAAGCGCAGAGGATGTAGAAAAAAGAGTCGAGAGGTTTTATCTTTCCCTGATCCCTGATAAGCATGGGCAGGATCCGCCAAAAATCGTCTTTTTTAACTTTCTGCGGAAGGAGAAAACGCAGCGCCTCGAAGGCAATGCTCGTAGTGTGCTTCCCGAAACGCGCGCGCGTGTTGTCCAGATAGCTCTCTATCTTTTTCTCAGGAACCTCTTCCGGGTTTTTTACGTTTTTCGCAGCGCTGCCAAGAAGCAGTATCGGGTAAAAAATTCCGGTCCATGAAAGATAACCTGTTTTGCGTTTGCCCTCGGCTTTGCGCAGGAGTTTCATCCCGTCTTCGTAGAACAACAGGGCTTTTTCGTTATCTCCGCGAATCAGGGCCGCCATCGCCGCTATGCTGTATTTTTCCGCCGAGTTCAACTCTTTCATCGCGCGTGCCGCTTCATCCGCGCGTCCCGCCAGCGCGGCGTACTCCGCCCAGTCTTCCGCCAAGTCGACGTCAGCGGGGTTTTTCAGCCGGTAGGCGTCGTACGCGGCCAAAAGTTCCGCGAAATCGGCGGCGTCGTCCGCGTACAGCGGCATCAGGTTAAAAAAGACCGCTCTTCCTATTTTGGACGGCAAAGGCAATATTCTTTCTATATCCAGAGGATT
Source organism: Synergistaceae bacterium (assembly GCA_009778055.1). GTDB lineage: Bacteria > Synergistota > Synergistia > Synergistales > Aminobacteriaceae > WRKN01. Next base: position 2,346 of record WRKN01000168.1, on the reverse strand, counting down.
TGCCAGTATCCTGACAAAAGGGTTGGCCTCCCTGAAATCGGCGTAACGCTCCTGTTTCGCCCTCATAACTTCGCTTACCATCAATCGCTCGTATCCGTGAAGGTCGCCCTGGTATAGAACTCTTCTCATCACCCGCATAAATTTCGTTATGGACGAATACTTGTTGGACAGCTCTTCGCCGCGCAGTTTCAGCACGTCCGCGCCCGCCGCGTCAAAATCGTCGTATTCTTCGTTGTCCAGGGCTTCGCGCACTGCCGTCTCCGCGATCAGCGGCGCGCATAACCAGTCTTCGACGGAGCGATCCACGCGTTTTTCAGCCAGTTTGGCCGCCGCCCATCGCTCCAGCATATCTACGCACCGGGCTTCACTCCAGTTAAGCCCGACTCCCAGCGTGTGGAATATTCTGATCAAATTTTTTATGCCGGTGGGAACGGATGCCACGGCAAATATGCGAAAAGCCGCCCGCTCGTACTCCGGCAGGTCCATATACGCCTTCAACAGATTTTTTCTCTTTATTTCGTCGAATATCAAGAAATTACCTCCAATATTCAGCGGCTGCCGAACCGGCAAATTGGGTAACAGCACGCCGCGCATCCGCGGCAGAGTCCCCCCACGCCCCACCTTCGGACTTCGTCGCCCGTCGGGAGCAGACCCGCGTAGACTCTGTGCATAACGGTATCCAGCACGGTGAACTCCGCGTGGACGGCGCAGGCCGGGACACCGAGCAGAACGCGCCGTTTGCCGTCCGCAGGGTCTTCGTTCACGGCGAGCATAAGGTTGGAGCCGGGAAGAACCGGCGCGCCGCGAAATATCACCTCTGTGGCGACGCTGCTGATACCCGCGGGGGTAACGTCGTCGGCGTCCACGCTCATGCCGCCCGTGCAGAGGACTGCCTCCGCCCCTTTGGACAGCCACGCCGCGATGGACTGCCCTATGGCTCCCTCGTCATCCGGGGCGACGTTGTGTCCTATGAGAGGAGCGCCGTAAAGCGCCAGTTTTTTTTCCAGCTTCCCCAGGAAGAAGTCCCTCACCCGTCCTTCAAATATTTCCAGCCCCGTGGTCACAAGCGCCGTTTTGAGCGGACGGAACGGAAGCACGTTGAAACTGGACGGCCCCAGACAGCTCTCCGCGTGGCACACCGCGTCTTCTTTCACGACCAGCGGCCCCACCCGCCATGCCGCCACAGTCTCGCCCTTCGACACCGGGATTTTGTCGGGCAGGGTGGCGAACACCCATTCGTTCCTTGCGTTGACTCTGTGCACAGCCTCCGCGTCAAACGAGAACAGTCCGGCTTGTTCGGCGATCAGGCTGCATTTTCCTTCGGACGGCCCCTTGACGGAAAAACGCGCTCCTTCTTTCTTTAAGCCGGCTCCGATTGCCGCCGCGACGCGGAGAGCGGCGTCGTCCTCGTGTACGTCGCCGTCGCCAAGTTCGAGAATGTTAAGGCGCTCGCGCCCCATGCGCTTCAAAATCGCCGCGTCGGATTCCGACACGACGTGTCCTTTTTTGAACCGCGCCCCCTTATAGCCGCTTTCCGGGTCTATAAGCGTGATGTCGTGCGAAAGAACCGTACCTATCGCGTCCTCCACGCCGATTGTTTTATACATAAACCAGGGCCTCCGATTGACATTATTATAGATATAATATCTTAAACTAAAGATGATGAGTAATCACGCGAAAACACGCGAAAAGAACGGCCGAAATCGTCACGCAGATAATCGACATCGTGTCCAACGTTCTGGACACATCGGTCCCCTAAGTTGCGCTTTATTTGGATAAACGGGGAGGAATGATAAGAATGTCTGATATACTTGCCCTCTACCATGGAACAACGCACGACTTCAAGGAAATTGATGTTCGGAGGGGAAAGCCGTTCAAAGATTTCGGGCATGGTTTCTACCTCACCGAATCTTACGAACGCGCTCGTAATATCGCTATTCGCAACCGCAGGATTGAAGAAAACCGTATGCGAGCTATGGGCTATGAAACAGAGTTGCCTGTATTCGTTTATGCCTACGAATTTGACCTGTCGGAAATGAATAAACTAAACGTGAAACGTTTCAACACCGCCGACCGCGAGTGGCTGAGGTTTATTATCGCTAACCGAATGAACCGAACCCGTCAACACGACTATGATATCGTAATCGGTCCGACAGCTAACGACGATACCCGCGCTTCAATTCGTACCGTTATGAACGCGGCAAACGGTGCGATCTTTAGCGATACAGCGCTCAATTTGCTGATAGAAATGCTTGAACCGAACAACTTGCCGGAGCAGTATTATTTCGGCACAAGCAAAGCGGCGGCAATGTTGAAACTGACGGGGAGGCATGAATTGAGATGAAC
>WRKN01000167.1 GCA_009778055.1 Synergistaceae bacterium | reverse complement strand
CCGCTTCGCTTGCGATGGCCGCAATAATAAAGTCTGAAAGATTGAGCCCCTGCAACTTGGCGGCATAGGTCACCGCTTCTTTTAGAGATTGCGGAACGCGCACGTCGAAACGCGCGTCCCTCGCCATTTCCTGTATTTGTGACTGCATGAAAATCACCTCCTTATTCAAAAGTACGGTATTATAACGTACATGTCAAGTTAAAATTTTGTGTCTTTTGTTAACAGTCGGTCCCGAGAGGCTGTGAGCAAATCGTAAATATTCGAACCTGAACGCGGAAATTTTTGTATGGAGATTTTTCCCGTTCTTTTTTATGCTGTTTTTACGCAGCGGTTCATCGTAAAATTATTTTACGGGAGGGAAAAGAAATGAAACTGAAATGGAAGTTGCTTTTGGTTTTTGTTGTCGTACTGGTGCTCTGCACCGCGTCGTTCGCGGCGGATAGGAGGATTGTGGTCGGGTTCGCGCAGATCGGCTCGGAGTCCGACTGGCGCGTGGGCAGCACCAACTCCGTCCGGCAGGCCTGCGCGGACGCGGGATTCGAGTTGATCTTCGTCGACGCCAACCAGATGCAGGAAAACCAATTATCGGCCCTGCGCGACTTCATCACGAGAGGTGTGGACTACATAGGCTTTTCTCCTGTCGTAATGACCGGCTGGGATCAGATTATGATGGAGATCAAAGACGCGGGCATCCCTGTGATCATGCTGGACAGAAACATCGACATGCCTAACCATACGGACTACTACGCCACATGGATCGGCTCCAACTTTGTTGAAGAGGGCGAAAAATCCGCGCTGTGGCTGCTCGACTATCTGGGAATTCATGGCCGCTGGGGAGAAGAAATCAACATCGTCGAGCTTCAGGGCACGGTCGGCTCCTCCCCCGCCATCGACCGCAAGACCGGCTTCGAGAACATTATCAAGGACCATCCCAACCTGAAGATCACCCAGTCCCAAACCGGAGACTTTACCACCGAGCTTGGCAAGACGGTTATGGAATCCTTCCTGAGAAGGGCCCAGTCGGACGGCGTCAAGATCGACGTTCTCTACGCCCATAACGACGGCATGGCCATCGGCGCCATTCAGGCCATCAAGGAAGCGGGACTGGTTCCCGGAAAGGACATCATCATCATCGGCGTTGACGCCGTCAAGCTTGCTTTTGAGGCGATTCTGGCCGGCGAAATGAACGTCACCGTCGAGTGCTCCCCGCTGTTGGGCCCGCAGTTCGTTCAGGCCATCAAGGACATTGAAGCAGGCGAAACCCTCGACAAAATCACCTTCTCCATCGAGCACGTTTATGACGAGACCCTCAGCAAGCTCATGCCGCACAGGTATTTGAGCGCGGAAGAGCATTATCCCAGCAGGGTTTATTAGGGTCTTTCAGTATCCGCCCAACTTTACCCAACAAAACAACAAGCCGGTGGGGGGTCTTCGCCGGCTTGTTGTCTGTGAATTTGGAGGTGGTCGAATGAATGATGTTATCCTGCAAATGTCCGGCATAGAGATGAACTTTCCCGGCGTGAGGGCCCTCAGGAACGTGGATTTCACCCTCCGCAAAGGCGAAGTTCACAGTGTCATGGGCGAAAACGGAGCGGGTAAATCAACGCTCATTAAATGTCTGACCGGGGTTTATCAGATGGACGGCGGAACGATCCTGTTCGACGGGGCTCCCATCCGCCCCCAATCCGTGAGCGAAGCGATGAAAATAGGCATCAGCAGCGTTTATCAGGAGGTCAATCTCTGCCCGAACCTCACGGTCGCCGAGAACATTTTTATCGGGCGTCAGCCTATGAAAGCCGGCGTTTTCGTCGATTGGGCCAAAATGAACAGGCTTTCCCAAAAAACCCTGGAGCGGTTCAATCTGAATATCAACGTCGCCCGGAATCTGGATACCTATTCGGTGGCGGTGCAGCAAATGGTGGCCATAGCCCGGGCGGTGGACATCTCAGCCAAGGTGCTGATCTTCGACGAGCCTACCTCTTCGCTGGACAAGGATGAGGTTGAAAGGCTTTTTGACGTCATGCGCAAGCTCAAGGCGGAAGGAATGGCGATCATTTTTATCACTCATTTCCTCGATCAGGTCTACCAAATTTCCGACAGGATTACGGTTCTGCGCAACGGAGAGCTGGTCGGCGAATATACGGCCAAAGATCTGCCACGGATTGAGCTGGTCACCAAAATGGTGGGCAAGGATTTCGACCGGATCACCAACCTTAAAAAGGTTGTCCCAAAAGAAGGCCGCGGCGTTGTCATAGAAGCGAATAATATCTCGGTGGACGCGTCTATCAGCAACGTCGATCTGACCCTCAGAGAAGGTGAGATATTGGGCTTTGCGGGGCTCTTGGGCTCGGGGCGATCCGAAACGGCAAAAGCTTTGTTCGGGATCGATAAAATAAGCGGGGGCGTCGTTTCCATCAAAGGCAGCGCCGTAAATTTGCGCGGCCCGGCCGCCGCCATCAAAAAGCGGATCGCCCTATGCCCGGAGGACAGGAAACAAGACGGCGTGGTGACCGACCTGACCGTCAGGGAGAATATCGTCCTCGCCCTGCAAGGCCGAATGGGGATGTTCCAATACATCAGCCGGAAAAAGCAAAGCGAGCTTGCCGACAAATACATCAAACTGCTGGGCATCGCCACGCCGGACGCCGAGAAAAAAATCGGCGAGCTTTCCGGCGGCAACCAGCAAAAGGTTATTTTGGCGCGATGGCTGGCCACCGAACCGGACGCCCTGATTTTGGACGAACCCACCAGGGGGATCGACGTCGGCGCGAAAGCCGAGATCATGAGACTTACGCTTGAATTGTGCGAAAAAGGAATGGCGGTGGCGTTTATTTCCTCAGAGCTGGAGGAGGTGGTCAAGCTCTCCAACAATATCGTCGTCATGCGGGACAGAAAAAAGGTGGCGGAATTCAAGGAGGAAGAAATCGACCACGACAGCATACTGCAAACCATCGCCGGAGGTGAGAAAGAATGAAAATCTTGAAAAAGATCGTTTCGTCCAGCATGTTTTCGCCGCTGTTGGCGCTTTTCCTGATTCTTTTGTTCAACCTCGTCATCCAGCCGAATTTTCTTTCGGTGGAAATCAGGGACGGGCGATTGGTCGGCAACCTGATCGCCATTTTGAATCGCTCGGTCCCCGTCATGCTGTTGGCAATCGGGATGACGCTGGTGATCGCGACGGGCGGCACCGATCTTTCGGTGGGCTCGGTTCTCGCCGTGGCCAGCGCGGTGTCCATCTCCCTGATCAGGGGCGGCGATGTCAACCCGACGGCGGATACGGCCATGCCCCTGATCTGGGTGGTGCTCATCACCATGCTGGTGGGCATCGCCTTAGGGCTCTGGAACGGTTTTCTGGTCGCCAAAATCGGAATGCCGCCTGTTGTGGCGACGCTTATTCTGATGGTCGCGGGGCGCGGCCTGACCCAGAACATCACCCGCGAAAGAAGCCTGACCACAGGCCATCTTCCCTTTGGAGAAATCGCCAACGGCTTTACTTGGGGAATCCCCAACCAATGCTGGATCGCGCTGGCCGTCTTCCTGCTGTTTTGGTATTTTTCAAGGCGAACCGCCTTTGGGCTGTTCGTCGAATCGGTGGGCGCCAACAGGTCGGCCGCCAACCACGCGGGAATCCGGGCGGCCGTTATCATTGTGGTTGTCTATGCCCTGTCCGGCCTTTGCGCCAGCATCGCGGGTATCCTGAGCGCCTCCAACGTGCGGGTGATCGAGCCGATGAACACCGGGCAGAACATGGAGCTGGACGCGATCGTCGCCGTTGTTTTGGGGGGAACCAGTATGCGGGGCGGAAAGTTCAATCTGGGCGGCAGTTGTATCGGCGCGATCATTTTGATGGCGCTGACCCAAACCATGTACTTCTACGGCGTTCCGGTCGAATTTGCCCTGTCCATCAAGGCGGTCGTCATCGTCATTGTGGTTATCGTCCAATCGCCCGTCACACATAAATTCATCAGACGGGAGGCGTCGGCGCAATGATCCAGCAACGCGACGCCCGCGGCGGGGGGGGCGTAAAAAAATTCATCGCGATGCATGTCAAGATCATTCCGTCCGCGGCCACCCTGGTCTTGTTTGTCATCGTCTATATCATCGGCGGCGTTCTTTACGGCAATGTGGGGTTTTTGACCTTCCGCAACTTTTTCAGCCTGTTTACCGATAACACCCATTTGCTGATCTCGTCGGTAGGCATGACGCTGGTGATCATTTCGGGGGGGATCGACCTTTCCGTCGGCGCGGTGGCGGCCTTGTCCACCATGATCATCGCGTGCGGCAACGCGGTGGAGTATGGCCCGGAGAGGGTGGGCTGGGGCTGGCCGATGCTCTTATGCGTGGCCCTCGCCCTTGCGGTGGGCATCATTTTGGGCTTTTGCATGGGGATATTGATACAGGTTTTCAACGTGGCGCCTTTTATCGCCACCCTTGCCGGCATGTTTTTCGCCAGAGGTTTGTGCTTTATTATGAGTATAGATTCCGTTCCCATCCGAGACCCGTGGTTTACCGCTCTGGGCCGCTGGAGGATACAGTTCCACGATCTGTTGAGCGTCAATCCAAATGCACGGGTCAACATTACCATTGGCGTGTTCATCTTTTTGGTTATGTTGATAATCAGCATCATCCTGATGCACTCCACCAAAATTGGGCGGAACATTTACGCCATCGGCGGCAATGAGCAGTCGGCCAGGCTGATGGGCCTGCCCGTGGCCGGCACGCGCATTTTCATCTACACGTTCAACGGCTTCTGCTCCGCGCTGGCGGGGGTGGCCTTTGCCCTGACAATGTTCTCGGGCTACGGCAGGCATCTCTACGGCATGGAGCTGGACGTCATCGCGTCGGTGGTTATCGGCGGAGCGCTTCTTTCGGGGGGGATCGGGTATCCGCTGGGCTCCCTGTTCGGAGTGATGACGCAGGGCGTCATTCGCAAATTTGTCAACTTCGGCAACCTGATGTCGGGATACGCGAGAATTACTGTCGGCGTGCTGTTGTTTCTGTTTATTGTAATGCAGAGAATTGTCATTATGATTGCGAATAAAAACAAAGAGGCTTAAATGGAGGGCTCAGAAAAACTAAGGAGTGAGTAAACCATGATCAATATTCCAAAGGTAAAAATAGGTATCGTGGCTGTTTCCAGGGATTGTTTTCCCATGGAACTCAGCCGGAAGCGCCGCGACGCGGTGGTGGAGGAGGATCGAAAGCTCGGGGCGCTTGAGTCCGACTTATTCACGGCGGATACCGTTGTCGAAAATGAGCTGGACGTTTTGAAGGCGCTGGAAGAGTTGAAAGAAGCGCATGTGAACGCGCTGGTCGTGTATCTCGGCAACTTCGGCCCCGAGGGGCCGGAGACGCTTTTAGCTCAGAAATTCGGCCCGAACCCGGTCATGTTCGCGGCCGCCGCGGAGGAGAGCGGCGACGACCTCTTCAATGGGCGCGGCGACGCGTACTGCGGCATGTTGAACGCCTCGTACAACATAGGGCTACGCGGACTCAGCGTACACATCCCGGAGTACCCCGTGGCCACGCCGGAC
>WRKN01000166.1 GCA_009778055.1 Synergistaceae bacterium | reverse complement strand
TCTGGGCATCATATACGAGGGCGGAGGGGTGGGATATCAGGCCCTCGTCTCCTTGAACCTGAACCTCGACGAGGTGCGCGCGCAGCTTGAAGAGGCCATGGGGTTTTCACAGCCCACCCTGAGGGCCATCGACCTGCCTCTGAGCCCGCGCGTGAAAAAAGCGCTGGAGCTGGCCATGCGCGAGGCCCGCAACATGGGCATAAACTACGTGGGGACCGAGCACATCCTGTTGGGAATACTTTCGGACACCAGCAGCATGGCGTCGCAGTTCTTCCTCGCCAGGGGCATAGACGCGCCGACGGTTCAAAGGCAGATATTGTCCCTGATGTCGGAGGGCAGCCCGGCATCCACCCAGCAGGGAATGGAGAGCTTCGCCGACAGGCTGAAAAAGAAGGGCCGTACAAAAACGCCGGTCCTTGATCAGCTCGGCGTCGACCTCACCCAAAGGGGACGCGACGGAGAACTCGACCCGGTCATCGGGCGCGCCAAGGAGATAAAGCGCCTTATGCAGGTCCTCTGCCGCAGGACCAAGTGCAACCCCGTCCTGGTGGGGGACCCCGGCGTGGGAAAAACCGCCGTCGTCGAGGGGTTGGCTCAGCAGATAGCCGACGGCGCCGTTCCGGAGCCTTTGAGGGACAAGCGCGTCATCCAGCTCAACACCGGCAACCTTGTGGCGGGCACAAAGTACAGGGGCGAGTTCGAGGAGCGGCTGCGCAGGATAGTAAAGGAACTTACCGACTCCAAGGACATCATCCTCTTCGTGGACGAGGTGCACACCATCGTGGGCGCGGGCAGCGCCGAGGGCACCGTCGACGCGTCCAACATCCTGAAACCCAGCCTTTCAAGAGGATTCTTTCAGCTTATCGGCGCCACCACCCAGGAGGAGTACCGCAAATACGTAGAGAAAGACGCCGCTTTGGAGAGACGTTTTCAGCCCATTGCGGTGGAAGAACCGAATTTGGTCGACTCTGTTCTCATACTGGAGGGGCTTAAAGACCGATACGAGGCGCATCATCAGGCCGAAATAGAATACGACGCGCTGCTGGCCGCCGTGCAACTCTCCGCGCGGTACGTCAAAGATCGGTTCCTTCCCGACAAGGGCATAGACCTTATTGACGAGGCAGGCGCCAGGGCGCGGCTGAGCGCGCTCGACCCGCCCGACTCGATCAGGGATCTGGAGCGGCGGCTGGACCTCACTCGCAGGGATAAGGAAAGCGCGGTCAGCGCGCAGAACTTTGAGCTGGCCGCCCAGCTTAGGGACGAAGAACACGTCCTGGCCGACGAGCTCGAAAAAACGCGCGGCACGTGGCGCAGCAGCGCCGCCACCAAGAAAACCGTGGTGACGGCTGAGGATATAGCGACGGTTGTCTCCGAACTTACCGGCGTTCCGGTCGTTCAGCTCACCGAAGAGGAGTCCGCGCGATTGCTTCGGATGGAGGAGGAAATTTCCACCCGCCTCATCGGGCAGGACGAGGCCATAGGCTGCGTGTCGCGCGCCATACGCAGAGCGCGCAGCGGTCTTCGCGACCCCAGACGCCCTATAGGCAGCTTCCTTTTCATGGGGCCGACCGGCGTGGGCAAAACCGAACTGGCGCGCTGCCTGGCCCGCTTCATGTTCGGCAGCGAAGACGCCATGATCCGCATCGACATGAGCGAATTCATGGAAAAACACGAGGTTTCCAAGCTCCTGGGCGCGCCTCCCGGATACATAGGACACGACAGCGGAGGCAAGCTGACCGAGCTCGTCCGCAGACGCCCCTACTCCGTAATACTCTTCGACGAGATAGAGAAGGCCCACCCGGAGGTGTACAACGTCCTCCTGCAGATTCTCGAGGACGGGCGTCTCACGGACGGGCAGGGGCGCAAGGTGGATTTTCGCAACACGGTCGTCATCATGACCAGCAACGTAGGCGCCAAGGAGGCAACCAGCGGCAGCGCCCTCGGTTTTGGCGTCGAATCCATGCAGGAGATGGACTGGGAACGAATAAAAAAAGTCATAGGGGATGAGGCGACGCGCGCCTTCAGACCTGAATTTCTGAACCGCATAGACGACATGGTGGTTTTCAAGCCGCTGTCGCGTGAGCACCTGCTTCAAATAGTCGAGATAATGCTGTCGGACATGCGCGGCCGTCTTGAAGAACAGGGTATAAGCGTGGGAATCGAAAACGAGGCCAAGGCCATGATACTGGACAAGGGCTTCAAGCCGAAATTTGGGGCGCGTCCCCTGAGGCGCGCGATACAGTCCATGATAGAAGATAAATTGGCGGACTCCGTTCTTTCCGGTAAAATATGCAGGGGAGTCAACATAACGATAAGGGTGGCGGACAATGAAATTGCCTTCGATACGGATGAGGTCGCTGTATACACGTAAAAAAGCTATGCTTAAAAAAGCCATGCTTGGTCTTATCGGCGTTTTGCCGGTGCTTTTCCTGCCGGGGGCGTTCCCATTGGCAGCACGCGAGGCGACGCCCGCCTATCAGGCACCGGCGGTGTCCGTGAGCGACGACGACGCGCTCGCCCTCCTGAGCTTGAACCTGGGAGGGCGCGACGTGGCCGTCGCAACCTGGTCGATAATGAACCCTTCCGAAAAACAGACGCTGCGCGACCAGGCTGTCCGAATAGTCACAATGGCGCAAGGCGCCGAGCTTGACGGGCTCTCCTCGTCCCCCGACGTCGCGAGGGCGCTGCGGTGGGGAACGTCTTCTTTCCTGGCCGACGCGTGGGAGAAAAAGATAGTGTCCGAAACTGATCTCTCCGAAAGCGCCATGCGTTCTTTTCACGAAGCCAACCGGCAATGGTATATGGATTCCGGCTCCATCCGCTACAGAAAATCCGTTTACCCGGCTTCGCAAAGGAACGTCGCCTCCCGCGTGAAGAACGAGCTTCAAAAAGCTCCGCTCAGCCGCCTCAGCAACAGCGTTACGGTAGACTGGACCGAGTACGACTCGATCCCCCAGCCTCTTTCCGACGCGCTGCGCCTGGCTCCCGTCGACGTCGTAATGGGACCGCTCGAAACGCCGGAAGGCCATGTTCTTTACGAAGTCCTGGAGCGGCGCGGAGAGTCTCTGCTCCCCTTCGAAAAATGCCGCCCCCGCGTCAGAGAGGACATGGTTCGTGCGGCCGTAATGGAACGACTGAAAAAATTAAATTCCGAATAACGTTTTACGAGCTGGCGCGGCATGAAAAAATGGGCTTCTTTCCTCGTAACGGTTTGGATTGTTTTTTCTGTGGCGCGGGGGTGCGTTTGGGCGGACGAAGCTGACGAAGCAGAAAAAAACGAGGAATTGACAATAAGTGAACTTTTCGACAGGGTTTTCAGCGTTCCACCCGGGCTGCCGGAAGAAGTTTCTCCTGATTTGTGGGTTTCCGCCGACGAATACCCGCACGAAGGCGGCGACGCTCTGAACGAACTCATGAGGTCGCTTATCAAAGGCAGAACTTTCGATAAAGATTTGTATGGGGTTGAAGGCAACTACGAAATTATCGGAGAGGCCGGCGGAAGGCTCGAAAAAGGCGGGGAAATCAAGAGAATCAGGCTCATAGCCCTCAGGCACGAGGCTGGCGCGTACGACAGGGGTCTTCTTCTGGAGATTATTCCTCCGGAGGGGGACTCCTTTGTCATACCTCTTCCCGATGACGTCAGGGGGATTCAGTCGTCCATCTCGGTGAAAAATTTCATATCCCGGGACAAGTCCGAGATATTGCTGACGGTGTACAGCGGCAGATGGGGGGAGCGTTTTTTGATCATCGCCGCGGCCGGCAGGGACGGGGAGATTATCATGGACACCCGTACCACGAGAATCCCGGCGGTAGTCGGCAGATTTTTCAACGACTACCGCGCGGAAATAATAGTGCGGGAGACAGGCGAGAGGGCCATGATAGACCTGTCGCCCAGAAAGGCCGTCTACAACAGAAGGCTTGTTTACAACGAAGGCGGATCCCTTCGAAGCGGCGTAAGGGTGTGGGTGGACAGGTTTTCGAAGTTCGAGCCGGTTGACGTTGACGGCGACGGCGTATTCGAGATCAGGCAAATCATTGATCTGAGCGGGTCGGGACGCGCCGATCGCATAGCCTACGTCGAGGCTACATTAAAATACGCGGGGAGCGGCTGGAAAGTCATTGATTCCTGGATCGCCCCCGCGAGAGACCTGAATAAAATACCGCTGCCGAGAAGAATAAACTGATTTTAAATTCGTTTGCCCCTGCGTTTCAAAAAGGCCAATGACGACAACAGAACCAGCATACCCATAGTCCCAATCCCGGTGTCGCAGCCGCAGCAGCTATCGCCGCCGCCCGACGAAACCTCGAACTTCGCGTTGGGGTTGGGGCGCACCGGGAGGTCTTCGTCTTCCACAAGTTCATTCCCCGGGATGGTAATGTCGATCGGGACGATCCGCCCGCCGCTACCGTTGCCGCTGCCTCCACCACCGCCGGACGGCTTGCCTTCAAAGGTGATGACGATGACGTCGCTGTCTTCCGCCGAATTTGCCACGACCTTTACGCCGGACGGCAGGCCGATAAACCATGATGAAGCGTCCGCGTCCTTCAGCGCGGCATGAACCGTGTCTCCATAGAGCCTGATCGTCATCCGCTGCCCGTCAAGCTCGCCGTCGATTGTCACGTTGTTCTCAATGACCGCGAAACGTTCGCGAGTAATCTTGACGTATTTTTGGCTTTGCTCCCAAACATACGGCTCCCCGCTGCCGGGGCCGTCGTAGTACAGCGTGCCCGTGCCCGCCAACAGTTGAGAGGTGATTATTTTCGCAGGCGGTTCCGGCTCGTCGTTCGTCCAATAGGTGTAGGATTCGGGTAGCGTTATGGAGGCGTTGTTGAGCGCGTTGTCATACCCCACGGACTCCAGCACACCGCCGCTCACCTTGAGGGACGGCGTGTTTATACCGATTGAATTGCCCGCCGCCGCCCCATCCCTGCCGCCGCCGGTGGCGTAAAGCATACCGCCGTTCACCGTAAGGGACGCCGCTACGAGCCCGATTGAATCGCCGCCTGCCGGCCCGTTGCCGGTGGCGTACAGTATGCCTTCCTCCATCGTAAGGGAAGGCGCGTATATTCCGATAGATTTGCCGTTATTGGTCGTTTTGCCGGCCACGGCGCTCAGTTTGCCGTCGCCGGTGATGGAGAGGCTGACTTTTTCGGCGTAGATGGCGTATGAGTCCCCGGCCACCATGGCTTCGTTGGTTATTACGCCGAATATATTGACTCCGTTCAGTTTGACGATCAGGTCATCCGCGTCATTCGAAGTGCCGTTCACGATAGTCAGGGCGACCGACACATTTTTAGCCGCGTCTGCATGCCATACGAAATCGGTCAGCGAGAGAGTTTTAGCGGAGCTGTCCCAGTCCCATGCCGTGCCTTTCATCTCGTTAACCTCGACGTACTGCGCTTCCGGTATTAACGATTCGTTTTTGTAGAAGCTGCCATCCGCGACGTTGAAAAAAAGCCCATGATCAGAGACGGCGCCGGGGGATGGGAGGATCATCACGGGCAGGGGGAAAAAACCGATGTTAGCGCCGTTCGCGTAGGAT
>WRKN01000165.1 GCA_009778055.1 Synergistaceae bacterium | reverse complement strand
GATAACGTTGGAACCATCACGTTTTACGACGGCGTTATCACTTCGGCGCTAGGCGGCGCCGGCGCGGCGGGTATCGGCGGCGGGGTAGGCGGCGCGGGCGGACTGATAGTCATATGCAAAGTCGAGGGAAGCGCAAGAGGCGGAGTCGGCGCGGCAGGTCTCGGCGGTGGCCGGGGCGGCGCGGGCGCCACGGTGGAGATCACCATCGGCGAGCACATTGAAGGCGGCGAAGACAGGATACTCACGCTCACACGGATGCCTTACGGCACGCTGTCAGTCTTGGGCGGCGGCGGTGCGCCCAACATCAATGGCAATGTTCACATCGACAGGCACCTGGTCGTCACCCTTGACAGGATCAGTCAGTTTTACGACGCCAACGGGGTCTTCCTGTTCACGGACCCCCAGGTCCTGACGATACACCAGGGCGACGGCAGAAGCGCGTCGGTGGTGATGTACGCCTCCGACACCATGTTCGACGTGGCGGAGAAAATCAGCCGGGCGATATCCGAAGAGCTGGGGCAGGGCGTGTATATCGACCGCTTCGGCGACAGGCGCTACCTGTCCACAATATCCGACAACACGGCAAACACGTCGGAGTCGGTATTCGGGAGGATGAGCCCCGTTTACTGCGAGACGCATAGTATTGAGGTTGGCACGGAGATTATTAGAGGGGAGCTGCTCGGGTATTACGCGGGCGCAACCATGCTCGTCCGCAGCGTCGTACCGGGCGCCATGGGGGAGCTGAAGTTTTCCGGCGACGAGAACCTGCTGAAGGCCCTGGGGTTCGCCACCCTGCAGCAGTCCAGCGAGAGCCAGTTCACAGCCACAGTCTACGACGCGCACACCGGCGTTATGGTCAACCCGACGCAGACCATAACCGGCAACGTGCTATATGGGGCGGTATCGGACAAGGTGGACGTGAAATTCGATCCCCTCGCCAACATAAACGTGACGTGGAACAAGCTGGAGAAGCGCTACGAGTTCAGGAGGGGCGAGGGGGACTACTCGACGGTGTTCCATCTCGCGGACAGGACGACGACGCTTCAGGTGGGGGCGAACCAGGGGGAGGACTTCGGGGTGCACTTCGGCGACGTCAGCGTATCGGCGCTGGGGCTGAAGGGGCTGCTGATGATCTCCCGGGAGAACGCGGCGCGCTCGATAACGATGATCGACAACGCCATAGACAAGGTGTCCACGTTACGCGCCAGGCTCGGCGCTTATCAGAACAAGCTCGAACACACCATCAACAGACTGGCTGTGAGCAAGGCGAACTTGACCGCGTCCGAAAGCCGCATAAGGGACGCGGACATGGCGAAAACCATGATGGAGTTCACGAAGCTGCAGATCCTGATGCAAAGCGGCGTCTCGATGACGGCGCAGGCCAACCAACTCCCGCAGGTCATTCTGTCGCTGATCAGGTGAGCGCGCGGCTGGTCATTCAAATCCTTTGTAGGGGCGGCATTTTTCCTTAAATTCCTCTGTCGCGGTTATGGCCCTGTATGCTGGAAGCAGCGACGAAAAAGAGAAGAATTTCAGTCACGACAGCTATTGGAAGGATTTAATAGAGCGTTTTTTCTATCCTTTACTAAAGCGGGCTATCCCCGAGCTTTACGAGAGGGCGGACACTACGAAAAAACCTCGTTTTCTGGACAAGGAGTTCAGGGACGTCCTGAACACGAGTGACCCGGAAATCCTCAATAGCCCGCATTTCGCAGACTTTGTTATTGAGGTCCCGCTCAAGGGCGGCGGCGCGGAGTGGGTCCTTTTTCATATCGAGGCTCATCACGGCTCAGGCGGCGGTAATATGGCGGAGAGGATGCGCCACTATAACAGTTTGATATACGCGCATTACCGGAAGGAGCCGGTGGCGCTGGCGATTATCACGGGCGCGCCGCGGAAAAAGGAGCGTGTTTACGAACATTCCCGTTTTGGTACAGAGATTGTTTACCGTTATAATAATCTTGTGCTGACGGAGATTGACGATAAAGAGTTGATAGGCAGCGACAACCCGATAGACTTGGCTCTTTACGCGGCGAAGTGTTCGTTCAGGGCAAATAGCGAGCATCAAAAGTTCAATTACCTGCGAACGTTGCTGGATCTTTTAGGCGAGCGAGGTTGGAGCAGGGAGGATAAACGAGATCTCCTGCTTTTTCTCGAACGGATCATCAATCTGAAAGACGAGAAGCTTGAGAGGGAATACGTTGAATACAGGAGTCAATTGAGCGAGGAGGGGAAGGTAGTGTACATACCGCTTGGAGAAAAGGAAACCGCTAAAGCCTTGATAGCTCAGGCCAGAGCAGAACTCAGAGAAGAAGTCAGAGAAGAAGCCCGAGAAGAAGGCAGAGCAGAAGTCAGAGCAGAAGCCATGAAGGAAGCCGAACGGAAAATCACCAACACTATAAGGAATTTCCTTGCAAACGGGTTTTCTCCCGAGGTTGTCGCTCACAACATGGAGGTGCCGATAGAGCGGGTACGCGCCATGCTGAACTAAAAGTCTATCCAACAATATATCCAACTTTTGGCGAAGGAGAGTAAACGATGAAAACCCACGATGCGATCCAAACAACGGTTTTTACCGTTGTCGTAATTCTTTTGGTATCCCTGTATATCCTCACAAGCCCCTGACTCGTGAGGTTTAGAGGGGCCGTGTGCCTGCTGTTTGAATGGTAAACTAAGGCGAAAAAAGCGAAGCAAACACGGTCGGGCATGGAAGCCTGACCCTGCAGACGGTGGGATGAACTTCCGCCAGCCATTCACCATTCTCGCGCCTTGAGGCCGCTGGGCATAGCCGCAATCGCGACGGCGTCGCCGGTCTGGACAAGAACGTAAAGCCCTTTTTTCTGGGCGTAGTTTAACACGCTCTCGGGGACAACGCCTCCGGCAACGGCCCCCACGAGTTTCCGGCTGTCGCCGCGTGCGTCCATATATTCTCGGATTATCGCGATTCGCTCTAAATGCTCTTCAACATCTTCAACAGACAGATTTGCTTTGATTTCCACCAGCATGACATATTCGCCATTTTCCAGGACAGAATCTATTTCCGCAATGAGTCTCCCAGCCTGACGAAATTTCTTTTGTTTTGTCTGTGTATCGAACTGGAATCCGAGTTCGTCAAATTTCTTCATTATTTCCGTTGAAAACATAGTTTCTGTAAACAGACCAAACGAGTTTCCAAGCCCTCCGATGTTTTTACTCAGGTCAGCTATGTTCTTTTCCGTCCGCTGGTGAGATTCCTCCATCCGCCGGCGGGTTTCCATTATGTCCTTTTCCATCTCTCGGCGGGTTTCCATTATGTCCTTTTCCATCTCTCGACGGGATTCCTCCATCCGCTGGTGGGATTCCTCCATCCGCTGGTGGGATTCCTCCATCCGCTGCCGGGTTTCCATCAGCGCCGCCCAAACTATCTCAAAAGTCAGCCCTTTGGCCGCTTCAGCCGCCTGTTCCGCTGTCATCGTTTCCACGGCGATCACCATCCTTCATTTCTCTCATAAGAGTTCACATTCATATCGGTGTTGCTTTACGGCATTCTTAAATTTAGCTCCATTTTCCATAATTATAACCAAAACAGGGGCTGCTGTTCAGTGATTTTACATCAGCCGTAAACTCGATGCGGTTTTTCCGAGCGGCAAAAAAAATCATAAATCATGATCATGATAAAGAGTATTTACGGAAAAAATTCTTTACACATGTCGGATTCCGCGTATAATGTTATATTGAATCAATGTCTCATGAATGAAGCTGACTTTGCGTCTTATGGATAAGCGCAATGCCATTGTCGAGATCGAGCTAGCTGACAATAGCTTAAGGAGGAGCATAAGTTATGGTGAGCATCAACGTATTTCGGGTCCTTGGTCATATCGAACGGGAGCCAGGGGTCGCAGTTTTCTATCCCGCAACTCAATTCTCTCACTCTCTCAATTTGATAAGAGTTATTCTGAACGCGCGGGCGTTTGTCTTCGCGGCGTTCGCTTTTGCATGGAAGGCAGGTGAGTTCAATGCGTATAGTCAACAACCTTTGGGCGCTCATTGGGTATAACGCCGTCGATACCACCGGGACCAAGCTTGGTAAGATGATCCAAAAGCTTTCGACGGGCCTGAGGATAAACTCTGCCGCTGACGACGCGGCCGGGCTGGCCATTTCCGAAAATATGCGCGCGCAGATCCGCGGGCTGGATCAGGCGTCGCGAAACGCCCAGGACGGCATATCCATGATACAGACCGCCGAGGGCGCCCTTCAGGAAGTCAACACCATTCTCCAGCGTATGCGCGAGCTGTCCGTGCAGGCGGCCAACGACACACTGACCCAGCAGGACCGCCGTTACATCCAACTCGAAATCAACCAGCTCATGGAAGAGATCGACCGGATAGCAAACACGACTCAGTTCAACCGAAGGAAGCTACTCGACGGCTCGGCGTCCGCGATCTGGTCTGCGGACAGGAATACGACCGAGCTGTTCATCCGGGGCGGGCTGACAAGCGTGGACAGGTTCGGGCAAAAGGTAAGCGTTGAAGGCAACTACAGGTTGAGCCTGACGGCTTCTCCCGGCGTGGGGCAGGTTCTGAAGAGCAATATCCTCGAGGTGGGGTATGAGCCGGCGCCCACAGAGCCGCCGCCGAGGCCGGGTGTGCCGGACAGGAGGATGGAGTTTGACGATACAACGCCAGATTATCAAGAACTATTTAGTAAGGGGAGTCCCCCTCGTGTCCCTCCCCCTACGAGTAACCAGACGGAAATTCAGAATGCCGTTAGTGCCGCCGTTGCTGCCGCCAATACAGCCATTGCCGCGATGCCGTCAGCCTCATCGCAAGTCGGGGTTATTACTATTATTGATTCATCGAACATTGGAGATACCGGTCAAAGTTGGGCTTTTAGCGCGGGGACCGGCGTGCTAACAATACTGGATGGGGCAAATGTTGTTATAGATGGTTCTACTCTCAATGGAACAGTAACTGCTATTACCACCGAGGCGGGAGCCGTGGCAGATATAGGGCTATCCGGTGTGGTTATCCCAGCTTCCGGGCCTGCTTCCGCTGCTGTCAATGTTGCGCCGAACTCGACGGTAAACTTGTTTTTGACTGGAGATAATGTGCTTACCGGTGGCGCGGGTTTCGCGGGGATTAGCGTGACAAGCGACGCCACACTCAATATCAACGGAACGGGATCCCTCACGGCAACAGGAGGTGCCAACGCGGCGGGAATAGGCGGTAACAGTGATAACAATGGGGCCAACGCCGGGACCATCTCGATACTTGGCGGCAATATCAGGGCGATTGGCACCAACGGTGCTTACAATACCTACGCCGGCGCCGGTATAGGCGGGGGCGGGGCCATTAGCATTGGAGGAGGCAGCGGCGGCACTATAAATATTGGCGGAACAGCAAACATTATAGAAGCACGCAGTATCGGCAGCGCCGCTAGCGGCGCCGGCGCCGGTATAGGAGGAGGAGGAGGCAGCGGCAGCGGCGGTAATATAAACATAGGCGGATCAGCAACCATCACCCTGGCTATCAGCGAAGGCCACGGCGCCGGTATAGGCGGTGGCGATAGCGGCAACGCCGGTACTATAAATATTGGCGGATCAGCAAACATTCAACGAGCGGAAAGTACCGGCAACGGAGCAGGTATTGGCGGCGGCAGCGGCGGCAACGGTGACAGCGGTGACATAACTATAGCCGCGGGAACAGT
>WRKN01000164.1 GCA_009778055.1 Synergistaceae bacterium | reverse complement strand
ATAAATGACCGAGGAGGATAATATATGGCGGACAATTTTTTTGTGGGGGGAAAAGAGTATTTTCCCGGTATCGGAAAAATCAAATACGAGGGGGCCAAAAGCGACAACCCCCTGGCATTCAAATACTACGACCCCGATAAGGAAGTCGGCGGAAAGAAAATGAAGGACCATCTGCGCTTTGCCGTCGCTTACTGGCACAGCTTCTGCGCCGACGGGTCCGACCCCTTCGGTTCGGCCACCTTTCACCATCCCTGGAACGCCGGCGCAAAAACTCCAATGGATGCCGCTCAAAACAAAATGGACGCCGCCTTTGAGTTCTTCACCAAACTGGGCGTCGAATTCTACTGCTTCCACGACCGGGACATCGCCCCCGAAGGGGAAAGCCCCTCGGAAAGCGAAAAGAACCTGTTCACCCTGGTCGCCAAGGCCAAAAAGCTTCAGGAGGCAACCGGAGTCAAACTTCTGTGGGGGACGGCGAACCTTTTCAGCCACCCCCGATTTATGAACGGCGCGGCCACCAATCCCGAGTTCGGCGTGACGGCCCTTGCCGCTGCTCAGTTGAAAGCCGCCATTGACGCGACAATCGAGCTTGATGGGAGGGGCTACACCTTCTGGGGCGGCAGGGAAGGTTACATGAGCCTGCTCAACACGGACCTCAAAAGAGAAAAGGAGCACCTGGCCCGCTTCCTTACCATGGCAAGGGACTACGCGCGCAAACAGGGTTTCAAAGGCGTGTTCTACATCGAGCCGAAACCAATGGAGCCGACCAAGCACCAGTATGACTATGACGCGGAAACCGTCATAGGTTTTCTGCGCTGCCACGGTCTGGACAAGGACTTTCGGCTGAACATCGAGGCTAACCACGCCGAACTCGCGGGCCATGATTTTGTCCACGAGCTTGAAACCGCCGCCGCCGCCGGGCTATTCGGCTCGGTGGACGCCAACCGGGGCGACCCACGCAACGGCTGGGATACGGATCAGTTCCCGATGAGCTTCCATGAAACCGCCATGGCCATGTACGTCATACTTAAGGCCGGGGGATTTACCACCGGGGGGCTGAATTTCGACGCGAAAATCCGCCGTAACTCCGTTGACCCGTCCGACCTCTTCCTTGCCCATATCGGCGGCATGGACGCCTTTGCCGTCGGCCTTGAAGTCGCCGACAGGATTATCAGCGACGGCAAGATTCCCGCTTTCGTAAAACAGCGCTACTCGTCCTTCGATACCGGCGACGGCGCCAAATTCGCCAAAGGCGAACTGACCCTGGAGCAGCTCGCAAAAATCGGGACCGACGCCGGCTACGAAAAAAATGGAAAAAATGGAAAAGCCGGCGTTTCCAGCGGTAAGCAGGAGTACCTGGAGAACCTTTTGAACCAGTATATGTTGGGGCTTTAGTCGGCGTGGTTCGCCGAGCGCGTCACAAAATCATATAAAGGGATGTGGGGAAAGTGAGAAAATCGTTTGTGTCAGTGGTAACGTTGTTTGTATTTGCGCTCTCCGTTTGTGTTGGGTTCGCCGGTCCGGCTTTCGCGGCCGCCAGAATAGGTATCTCCATGCCTACTCAGAGTTTGCAGCGCTGGAATCAGGACGGCGCCAACATGAAGGCCCAGTTCGAGGCCGCCGGTTATGAGGTGGACCTGCAGTTCGGCGGCGACAACGAAGTCCCCGTCCAGGTAGCGCAGATCGAAAACATGATCTCCGGCGGCTGCAAGGTGCTGGTCATATCCGCCATTGACGGAAGCTCCCTTACCACGGTTCTGGAGGACGCCAAGGCCCAGGGGATACCCGTCATAGCTTACGACCGCCTGATCATGAACACCGACGCGGTTTCCTACTATGCCACTTTCGACAATTTCAAGGTCGGAACGCTGCAGGGTGAGTTCATCCGTAACCAGCTCAACCTCGACTCGGATGCGGGCCCCTTCAATATTGAATTGTTCACCGGCGATCCGGGCGACAACAACATAAACTTCTTCTTCGGCGGCGCCATGCACATCCTCCAGCCTTACATCGACAGCGGCAAGCTGGTCGTCCCGTCGGGCCAGGTGACGAGAGACCAGGCCGCCACGCCAGGCTGGAGCACGGAGAGAGCCCAGTCCCGCATGGAAAACCTGATCACCGCCAACGGATACGGCCCCAACGGGACGGTGCTTCACGCCGTCTACTCCTCCAACGACTCGGTGGCCAACGGCATCACCAACGCGCTGGTGGGCGCGGGCTACACGGCGGATAACTTCCCCATTCTGACAGGGCAGGACTGCGACGTCACGTCGATGAAGAACATTCTGGCCGGCACGCAAAGCATGTCAATATTCAAGGACACTCGCACCTTGGCGGCTCAGGTGGTCAAGATGGTGGACGCCATCCTGAAGGGCGAGGAGCCGGAGGTAAATGACACCGAAACATACGACAACGGCACCGGCATAATACCTTCCTTCCTGTGCGATCCTGTGTTCTGCACCGTGGACAACTACAGGGAACTGCTTATCGACAGCGGATATTATACAGAAGATCAGTTGAGATAAAATCCAGCTTCGACGTCAGGAATTTTTAACCGGGCGGGTGGATTATCCATAAATCCACCCGCCTTTTTCCGATGTAGAGGAGGGGTGTTTTTGAAAGAGTCATTGTTGCGGCTTAAAGGGATCGTAAAAGAATTTCCGGGGGTGCGCGCTCTCGATAACGTGGATATGGACGTCGCCGAAGGAGAAATACACGCGCTTGTCGGCGAAAATGGCGCGGGTAAATCTACGCTCATGAACGTGCTATCCGGAATTTACCCTTACGGAACTTACGAAGGCGAGATAGTTTATGATGGGGAACTTTGTAAGTTCTCGACCATCCGGGACAGCGAAAAAAAAGGAATAGTGATAATACACCAGGAACTGGCCCTGGTACCCTACATGAGCATCGCCGAGAACATGTTTCTCGGCAACGAGCGGGGCCGCTGTTTCAACATCGACTGGGACGAAACCCACGCGAGCGCCGATGAGTATCTGAAGATCGTCGGACTGGACGAACCCTCCCACACGCTTATCAAGGACATGGGCGTCGGCAAACAACAGGTGACGGAGATCGCCAAGGCGCTGGCCAAAAACGTGCGCCTCCTGATCCTGGACGAACCAACGGCGTCCTTAAATGAAGTCGGCAGTCAAAAACTTTTGAACCTGCTCCTTCAGTTCAAATCTCGGGGAATGACGTCCATTCTGATCTCGCACAAGCTGTCCGAGGTCTCCCAGGTGGCCGACCGCATTACGATTCTGCGCGACGGCCGGACGATAGAGACCCTCACGAAGGGCGTGGACGACCTTGAGGAGGGGCGCATCATAAAGGGCATGGTCGGGCGGGAGATGACGAACCGCTTTCCGTCTCGTGAACCCAACATAGGCGGCATCACTCTGGAGATCAAAAACTGGACGGTGCATCACCAGCTTTACGAGGAGCGCAAGGTCTGCGAGGACGTGAGCTTCAACCTGCGCAAGGGAGAGGTGGTGGGGATAAGCGGCCTGATGGGCGCCGGGCGCACCGAGCTGGCGATGAGCATGTTCGGCAAAAGCTACGGGCAAAACATTCACGGCACAATGTCGATCGACGGGCGGGAAGTGCGTTTGAAGAAGGCGCGGGACGCCATCGACAATAAAATAGCCTACGTCACGGAGGACCGCAAGGGCAACGGGCTGATACTCGGCGCCTCCATACGAGTCAACACCACCCTGGCGAATTTGCCGAAGGTGAGTTTCATGCATCATCTCGACGTGGACCTGGAACGCCGGGAGGCGCGCGAATGCTGCGAACGTCTGCACGTGAAATGTTCCGGCGTGGAGCAGCGCGTGGAGAACCTTTCGGGCGGCAATCAGCAGAAGGTGCTGCTCTCGAAGTGGATGTTCGCGGAGCCGGACGTCTTCATACTGGACGAGCCCACCAGGGGCATCGACGTGGGCGCCAAATACGAGATATATAAAATCATCAACGACCTCGTGGGCGGGGGGAAATCGGTGTTGATGATATCCAGCGAAATGCCCGAGCTGCTGGGCATGTGCGACCGCATTTACGTCATGAGCGAGGGGCGCATAGTGTCGGAACTGGCGCGCGAGGCTGCCACCCAGGAAGCCATCATGGCCAGTATTCTTCAAGCCGAAAAAGGAGCGTAGCGAACCATGAAAATAGCAGTCGCGAAAATAGTGGATTTTATTAAAAAGAACCCCATGCTGTTTGCTCTGATCCTCGTCACAGTGTTTTTCGACGTCTGGATTCGACATACCACGAATACGACTCTGTTTGCGCCGCGCAACGTAACAAACCTAATAGTTCAGAACGGACATATAATCATCCTGGCCACCGGTATGCTGCTCTGCATTCTCTCCGGCGGCAACATCGACCTTTCCATCGGGTCGATGCTGTGCCTCGTGGCCGCGCTGGGAAGCACCCTCATCGTGAGATGGAACAACAACGTCTACCTGGGCGAGTTTATATTGCTGCACGGCAACATATACACGAGCATCGCTATTTGCCTTTTGCTGGGGATTATTTTAGGCGCGATACAGGGGTATTGGATAGCCTACGTGAGGATACCGGCCTTCATCGTCACGCTTGCCGGCATGTTGGCGTTTCGCGGCCTTGCGCTCGTACTGCTGGGAGGTATGACCATTTCCCCCATGCCCCGGGACTACAATAGTTTGCTGGGCGGATTGCTGCCGATTCTGCCACCGGGCTCGGACCCGAGCATCCGGATGAACACGGCCCTTATGGCGGGAGCCGTCATATGCGCGGTGGTGATTATCGTTCAACTTTACAGCCGCTTCAGCAAGCTGAACAAAAATTACGAGGTCGAGACCCCCTTATGGATGTGGGTGAAACTGGGAATCATCTGCGCGGCGGTAATGGGCATGTTTTACTGTTTCGGCATGGACAGAGGCATCCCGGTGGTCCTGATTATAGCCGGCGTCGTTGTACTGGCTTATTATTACTTTACCGCGAAGACCGTGCCGGGTCGCTACCTTTACGCTATGGGCGGCAACGAGAAAGCGGCAAA
This sequence comes from Synergistaceae bacterium, assembly GCA_009778055.1. Taxonomy (GTDB): domain Bacteria; phylum Synergistota; class Synergistia; order Synergistales; family Aminobacteriaceae; genus WRKN01. The sequence goes on along the minus strand of WRKN01000164.1, from coordinate 684 downwards.
ATTGTCCGGCATAAACACCAACGGGGTGCTGTTTTTCGCCTACGCCAACATGGGTTTTCTCACCGCGGTGGCCGCGCTGGTGTGCATGGCCCGCTTCAACTCGGCCTTCCCGGACCTCGGCAGGGGGTACGAGCTTGACGCCATCGGCGCCTGCTTCATAGGCGGAGCGTCGGCCTACGGCGGCATAGGAACCGTCGGAGGAACGCTTATCGGCACGATATTCATGGGAGTTTTGAACAACGGAATGTCGATACTCGGCATCAACGTCAACTGGCAGCAAGCTGTCAAAGGAACGGTATTACTGGCCGCCGTCGCCTTCGACGTCATCTCCAAAAAACGCAAAGGAGCTTCATGAAATGAACCCCCAAATTATTAGGCTCCTTCTCGTATGTTGTGGGTAGCTAAGTAGTCCAAATATTCTTCGGGTACCATTTCCGGGATTCGGCATTTGGTGTATGATCAATATACTTTCTTCCGGTGTGGAGGGATACTGTTCGTAGGAGTACGGCAGGAAGCGGCCCCCGGAAGTTTGCAAAAAGGAGAGGACGGGTATAGCAAATAGCCCCGTCCTTTTCTTTTGTGATTCTCCTTTTTGGAAACCATCGCTTTACTCCGGGTGAATTGCCGCCGTCTTTTTGGCGGCAAGAGGGCAGCGCCCTTTTACAATTTCACGCATTTACCCAC
>WRKN01000163.1 GCA_009778055.1 Synergistaceae bacterium | reverse complement strand
CATGCCGCGCTGTTTCCGCTGGTAATCCCGGCAAGGGTGATATTACAGCAGTAAGCTAAAAATACGTTTCGCGGCCTCCACGCCGTTTTCTTGACCTTCGGCTCGTTCCAGAAGCCGCTCTCCCGCCCGCTGCCGTTTAACGCGCCGGCGCCGTAAACGCGGACATCCCTCACGTCTCTGCCGTAGATAAGGCTGACGTAGCTGTCGAGCGGGTTGCCCTCCCAACTTGCGTTTGCGACGGCTTCTTCGTGGCCGTAGCTCTTCTGGTAACCCTTTATGACGGCTAAGTCCCAGCGGTCGGGGCTTTGCCGCAATTCCGCGCCCTCCTCAAGGTAAATATCGACGCCGCTCTTTAACATCACGCTGCCGACGAGGTACACCCCGCGAGGAAACCTGACCACGGAACCGACGGGCGCGGTGTATATGGCGGAGTTGACGGCAAGGGTATCGTTTTTTTTGCCGTCGCCGGACTCGCCAAAGTCACTAAAGTCGCCGAAGTCGCGGACGTTTATAACATAACCCGCCCTTTGCGTCCTGCGTACAAAGCGGAGGGGCTTATCCAAACCCTTTATTTCGATGTCGTACTCGGTATTGGGCGCCAAGCCGAACGCGCTGAAAATATTTCCGTCGCCGCGCGCTCGAAACTTGCCGTTAATGAAAATATCGTAAGGCCTTTGCCTTCGGTAAGGAGATTCGCCATCCAGCTCAACCACAAAACCAAACGGCGTTTCCATCAGTATTTTATACATTGATCAAACCTCAATCACGCCGGTTTCACAGGCTTCGTCATGCTTGCCCGTTTTACCGAACAGTACGGGCAGGCATAGCAGATAAAGGGACATCACTTTGGCGAAAATTTCCCTCTGCACGATAACGGAGACGGTAAGCGGCCTCTGTTCGTTTGTAGATACGATTTTGAGCCTGAAAAACGCCTTGCCTATGGTCTGGTGCGCGCTTAAAAACGGATATTGCAGCGCGAAAGTAATTATAACCACCAATACCAGCGCCGCGGCGGCGATAAAAAGAACGGTCGATGAGTTTACATTTCCATCGTCGGCTAAAGGAAGTATAGAGGGAATCAAAAACGCGAAAAAGAACACTACGATAGCCAAAAACAGAAAAATATCGACAAAATTGGCCATTATTCGTTTAATTGTCTTCATAATCAATCAAAAAAAGAATCTATTCTTTACCTCCGGATGTTATCGCGCCTTCGACGAAGTATTTACTGCATGTGAAGAATATCGCCAAAGTGGGAATAAGCCCCATGAAAGCCGCGGCGAAAATTTGCCCGTAGTGGGTCACGTCATAATCCTGCAGCAATCCTCTCAGAGCGAGAGACAAAACCCGCTTGTCGGGGGAGTTCAGGAAAATCAGAGGCCCCTGGAAGTCGTTCATGCCCCACATGAAGGTCAAAAGCCCCACGGTGATAATGATCGGCCTCAGAACCGGAATCAGGACGTGCCACAGGGTGCGCAGAGGCCCGCATCCATCGATACATGCCGCCTCGTCCAGTTCCCTCGGGATGGTTCTCATAAATTGAATCATCATGAAGACGAAAAAAGAACCCACGGCGAAGAACTCCTGAATATAGAGGGAGGCGAAGGTATCGATAAGGCCCAAGTCCCTGTAGAGCATGAAGATGGGAATCCTGAAAGCGAGCTCCGGCATAAGCAGCGTGACGATGACCAGGGTAAATACGATCTTCTTGCCGGGGAAGCTGAAACGCGCGATGGCGTAAGCCGTCAGGGTGCAGGACAAAACGGTCCCTATAACCCTCGGAATCAAAAAACGAAGGGTATTGACGTAGTAAAAAGCCATGGTATGGTCGTGGGAAATCTGCCACGCGGCGGGGAAGTATTCAAGCGTGCCCCGTCCGGGAGGAGGCAGTATTGCGAGGTTCCCAAAAATATCTATGTTGTGCTTAAAAGCCGAGCCGATCATCCAAAGCAGAGGATAGGCAAGGAGGAAACCCACGGCGATTAAGATGGCGTAACGCAATGCCGCGTTGATCTTTTTTCTGATACTCACGCCCTACTCCCCCTTAGTCGCTGTAATGCACCCAATACTTCGATGATAGGAACAAGATCAAAGTCAATAGCCCTATAGCCGCCAGGAATAGCCATGTCATGGCGGAAGCGATGCCGAATTGAAAACGCACGAACGCGTACTCATAGATCAGGATATTGAGGAAGTCGGTCGCCTGGTTCGGGCCCCTGTTGGTAATCAGGAACGCCGCGTTAAACTCCTGGAAATGCCTCAAAAGCACGTTCACCGTGTTAAAGAGAATCACGGGCGTGATTATCGGCATCGTGATGGAAACGAACTGCTTCCACTTTCCCGCCCCGTCGATGGATGCCGCCTCGTACAGGGACTGAGATACATTCTGCAGCGCGGCTAAAAAGATGAGCATAACGGAGCCGAACTGCCATGCCGACAGGAATATGAGGGTGAAGGGGGCGAAGGTCTCCGACCTCAGCCATGATATGGGCTGAAGGCCGATAACGCTGAGAATCTGATTCACAGGCCCGTTGGCGCTGAAAAGCTGTATCCATACGATAGACACAGCCACGTTCCCCCCCAAAATGGAGGGGACGTAGTATGCCGTTCTGAAAAGATTCACGCCCTTTAGCTTGAAATTCAAAATGAAGGCGATGAACAGCGCCGCCGCCAAGACCATAGGCGTTCCGATAAGCACGTACCTCAGCGTTGCCGTTACCGATCTCCAGAAGGACGGGAACCGGAACAAAAGCCAACTGTAGTTGTTAAGCCCGATGAAGCCGCGATCACCCATAATCGGGTGAAAGTCCCTGAGGCTATACCAGAAGGACATGACTATGGGATAAGCTCTGAACAGGAGTATCCCAATTATCCAAGGCAACAGCAGCAGATAGGGAGTAAGCCATTTGTTGCGCTTATGCTCACCGGGCTTAAGCATTTGATAATTACCTCATAGCGTCAAGCGCCGCCTGCTGTTCGTTTACGTACCGCTCGGCCGCTGTCCTGGCATTGATGGCGCCGGACCTGAAGGCGTCGTAAATGGCGTAACGAGGCTGGCGCATGTTCGGATCCTCAAAGAGCGGGCCCATATCGCCCGGATACGCAAGCAGCAGATCCAAACCTTCCTTTTGCAGCCCCTGAATTTGGCCCTCCCGCTCCGCTATTTCGGCGGCAGTGCGGGACAAGGGCACGCCCAACTGATTGGCGATCAAGAGCAGGGCTTCTTCATCGGTGTAAAGGAAGTTCAACAGGTGTGCCGCAACCTCGGGATGAGCGGAGTTTTTGGAGATGGCGTGGCCCAGGGAAGGCCGCTGTAAAATCGCCTGTGAGCCCCCTGGCGTAACAGCCGGAAGGAGGGCTATGCCCAAGCCGTCGAGGTTATTTTCCTGGAAGTTGCCCGCCGAAAGGAAGATGTTCCCGACCCATTCATGGGCCGAGCCGCCGCGCCCCTGCATCCAGACGGGGTTGGTCGCGTCAAAGGGAGGCTCGTGCTGCTCGAAACTCGGGATTGTATTACTTTCGATAAAGCGGCCGAATATATTAAACATCTCCTCGACTTCGTCGATCGTGTGGAGCATCTTGCCGTCCGCCTCCAAGCCCTTGCCGGTCGAGTTGGTGAGAATGGTCAGAAGGAAGATGTCCAGGGTTTCAGGCCCGAGAGGGAAGAAGGCGTATTTGTTGTTTCCCTGGTCGAGCGGAGTATTGCCCTCGGCTACTTTGACGCCGTATTCGATCCATTCGTCGAATGTGGCGGGGAATGCCGTAAGGCCGTGGTCCGCAAGCATCTGGCGATTGTAGATAATCACGCGTCCGGTCATTCCGTGAGGCACCGCGCCCAATTGGCCGTCCGCCGTTGTCATAGACTGAAGCATTTCGGGCGTCCATTCGTCAAGAGCCAAAATGTGGCTTACGGTGTTGAGATCCAAAAACACATTTGTACCCGACCCAAAGGCATGTACCCAAGCATAGTTTACCTGCATGATGTCGGGCTCCGCCCTGCCGGCCAACTGAACTACCATATTATCCATCCAGCCCGCAAACGCCCCGAACTCGTGCCTGATCGTGATATTGGGGTATCTTGCCATGTACGCGTCCAGCGCCTTGATGATGGCTTCGTGACGCGCGTCTCCGCCCCACCACGAAATTCTGATGGTAGCCGGTTCGCCGTTGTTTGGAATCCCGGCCTCCGACGCCGCGCACACGCCCGCCGACAGCACAAGGACGAACAACAGGCCAACAATGGAAATTGCCTTCCTCATCTTGAAACCTCCTTAAATTAATTTTTGGAAACGTTGCGTTGGAGCATAAACCATGAGCGTATTAAAGTCAACATACGCGCCGCCTATGGCAAGGTGTTTTGTGATATAATTTTTTACCGGCGAGGCTTCGATAATGAAAAAATTCTATTTCACGGTCACATTTGTGACTTTGGTACTTTCAGCGGCGTTTATGGGTTATGGGTTGTACCTCAACATCACGAGCGCCAGCCACATAGAGACGATGCTGGCGTCGAGGACCGTCAGCTTGAGCGGGAGCCGGGTTTCGTACCGAGACCTGTACGCGGAGCTGCGCTTGGACCACATCGACCTCCGTCCAAGAATGCAGGCTGACGTCATAACCCAGATCGACGGGGAGATCGAGGAACTATACGTGACGCAGGGGCAGAACGTCGAACGAGACCAGCCCATCGGCAGGATCGTGAACTATGATGTCCCGCTGGCGCTATCGCGTGCCGACGCGGATGTGGCAAAGGCCGAGGCCGCGTATCTGCTTGCGGTGAGCGTCGCCGAAAGAAACCGGCGCCTTGCCGCCGAAGACGCCATATCGACCAGCGAGCTGGAGACGTCCGTCTCTCAGATGGAAGCGTCAAAGGCGGAACTGGACGCCGCCAGAGTAGCGAGGCAGCAGATAGAACAGCAGCGCGGCTTCCAGGTTTTGACTGCCCCGATATCCGGTTCTGTATCCATTATTTATCGGCAGCCCGGCAACTTCGTAGACAAGGGAACGCCCATCGCCCTGGTGGTGAATTACTCGAAAATGTACTTCAACGCGCTGGTCAATGACGAGGATATTCGGAACATCGCGCCGTTCGATGAGAAATTTTCGCTTCAACTCAATATCATGAGCATGTTTGAAAAGGCTTTCGACGTCTCCTCCGGCTCGCCCTTTGACGAGAGTACGGTTTTCAACGCCGAGATATCGGATGTCTCGCCCCCGCTTGGCGAAAACGCCGCCGTCAGGAGAATAACCTGCGAGGTTGACAACCACCTGGGGATAATGGGAATTGGGTTGTACTGCGACATCATCATACTGAAAGAGGCCGCGAAAAGGGCGTTGGCCATTCCTCTCTCCGCTGTCTTCGACTTGAACGCTCCCAAGGTCCACGTGCGCGACGCGGACTCAACACTTGCCGTGCGCCGCATAAGGATGGGAGTCCGCGACGATACATACGTTGAGGTCACGGAAGGGCTTGAGGAAGGCGACGTGGTCATTCTGTCCGGGGTCGAGGGCCTGGACCCCGGCACGAGGATCGATGTGTTTGTGGAGGAGGATATTCTTTAATGAACCGGGAAATATTCAACGAGGAGGCTATGTCGCGCCTGCGCTCGCCGGAGCAGATCGACTCCGAAATTACAATAACCCAGCCGGTTGCGTGGATGGCCCTTTTTACCCTGTTTTTCCTGATCGGATCCATCGTGCTGTGGAGCATATTCGGGATCATGTCGGTCTCCGTCCAGGGCGCCGGGATGATACTGGACTCCGCCGGCGTGGGCAACGTTTTTCATGACGTAAGCGGAAAAATATCGGAGGTATTGGTCCAGCCCGGAGCCCGCGTTCGCAGGGGGGACGTGGTCGCGAAGCTGGAG
>WRKN01000162.1 GCA_009778055.1 Synergistaceae bacterium | reverse complement strand
GGAACAATAATCCTGTTGTTGTTTACACCCGGGCGTCCCGTTCAATTGCATATCATTTATAATGCTATTGTGGCTGCATTTATCAAAATTGAAATGAAACGCCTGAAGTAAGGAGTTGTCGTAATGTCCGAGTACAATGCCATAGGCAAACTGCCGCCCGAGGTTCTCAAAAGCGGCGTGCTGTGCTACGGGGGCGCGCATAGGCCGGAGGTTGTGGTCGGCCCCGGGTTGGGGGAGGACGCGGCGCTCATCCGGTGGGGAGACGAGCCTTACCTTGTCGTGGCCTCCGACCCGGTGGTGGGCGCTTCGCATGGCGCGGGCCGTCTTTTGGTTCACATAAACGCCAACGACGTCGCGTGTAAGGGGGGCGAGCCGGCTTGGTTCATGGCGGCGCTGATAGTTCCGGCCCGTTCCGGGGTGGAGTACGTAAGGCGTGTGATGGAGGAAATCCATGACGTATGTTCCGAGCTGGGCATAGCCGTGGTGGGCGGGCACACCGAGCTTACCGACCGGTACGACCATCCCGTTCTTGTTGGGACGATGCTGGGACATTCGCGTTACGGCCTGCGAGCGGACAAAATTCAGGAGGGGGACGCGCTTCTCGCGACGAAACACGCCGGCTTGGAGGGGATGGCGATAATAGCCCACGACCGCCCTGACCTGCTGCCATTTTTGAGCGGGGCGGAACTGAACGAAGTCCGGTCGTGGCAAAACGACCTTTCGGTTTTAAAAGAAGCCCGCCTTTTAAGAGACCTGGCCTGCTACATGCACGACCCCACAGAGGGCGGCGTCAAGGGCGGCGTTTTTGAGATATGCGGTTCGTGCGGGCTGGACGCCGAAATTAACGACGGCGACGTGCCGGTATCGCCGCTGACCGCCAGGGCCGCGGAAAAAATAGGTTTTGACCCGCTGCGCCTGATATCGTCAGGCGTCCTGCTGGCCGCCCTGCCGGAGGGCAATGTGAACGAAGCCATGACCAGGCTGGACACCGCCGGGGTGGAGGCAAAGGTCATAGGGCATTTCACCGGACGCGGCGGCAAAAAAAATAAAATGAGCTTCCACGAGGAACTGTGGAGCATACTTGATTTACCTTCGCCAATCAGTCGCTGAAAATTTCAATTACCTTTGTGAGCACTGCCTTCAGCTTACTTGCTTTCAATGCGCCGATTTTATACAAAACAATACTCTCGTCGGCGGTAAAAAGCTTGTTGGGGCGAATGTTGCTTGTAACACTCAAAGCGCTGCTGGTAACGTCGTCCGGATCAATCGCTATTGACATGCTGTCCGAAACATTTCTACTTGTGATTTGGGATAAAATAAGATCGTTGCCGATTAAACCCGCAAGAACAATAGCGGGGCGACGTTTTGACGTGCTCAAATCTGAAAAAGGAAACGGTACTACAATAATGTCGCCTTTTATATATTTGCCCACGCTTCATCTTCCTCCGGTAAGAGCCAATCTTTGGCAAGCGCTTTTTCACTTGCCAAAGTAATGCTGTTTGGCAAGTTTGCAGGCTCATTGAAATCGTTCGGCATCAATATTTTCCCTTTGTATTCTTCGAGATCGCTCACGTAACGCTCGACCATCCCGATTTTTTCGTCCGGCAAATCAAAAATACGACGACAAAGGGATTCTTTTACGGCGTTTTGGGCTACGGTCACGGCACTCACTCCTATTCGATATTTTTCATGCTGCCCTGTCTGACTTATCCGTTACGCCCCCCGTAACTTGGTTTCACGCGTCCCGAAGCGTTTGGTCATCTCTGACATGAAGACCGAGGCGTCCTTTTTCTTTTGGGCCCTTACCACGCACAGCGGTTTCCCGCGCTCGTCGTAAAGAAACACGCAGTGAAGAATCCTGCCTTCGCCGCGGCGCTCGGCGTAAATCATGGACGTCACGACGCCGGTCGGTACAATCCACGGTACGCCGGTCATTCTTCCCTTGCCGGCCACGACGGCGGACGGGAATAAGTAGTAGTCGTTTCCGGATTGCAGAATCGCCGCGCCGCGTCTCACCTCTCCGTCAAGTTTTTCAAGCAGGGCCAACGCGTTTTTGCCGCCGCCGGAGACAATGGCGGCGGCCTCTTTTCTATAGTCGGCGCTCAGGCTGTCTCTCGTCGAATAGGTTCGTCTAATCAGCAGCAAACCGCAGAGCGTCACGGACATGCACGCGAAGAACGAGCCTGGGTCGCGCGCGAGGAACAGCCCCGGAAAAATCAAAAGCGGGCCGAACGTCATGGCAATCTGCCTGTTCTTGAGCTTACGGTAGCTTTCCAGAAGCCCGTTGAGCCCGTGCCGGACTGCTCCGCTTCCCGAAAGCGGACTCCTGTCTTTCATCGCCGGAATATAGATCATGAGCGCCAGCATAACCGCGCCCGCCGCCAAAAACATGACGCCCCAATCGTTAAATTCAGACATTCCCGCTCTCTCCTTTGGGAATCGACGAGATTTTCATCAATAAAAGCGGTTTTCATTTTACCCGCTATAATAATAATGAACAAGAAAAAATGGCAAAAATTAAAGAGGCCCGCATGATAGATTTTTACGAGTGGCAGCTGGACGCGTACCACCGCATAAAGGGACAGAGCGCGGTTTTGACGGCGCCTACCGGGGCCGGTAAAACTCTGGTTGCCTATCTTTGGGCGAAACTGCTGGACGTACACGGCAATCCCACGCTGCCCACCGCCAGGAGGGTCGTCTTTACCGCGCCCATCAAGGCGCTGAGCAACGAGCGATATATGGACCTGAGGCGGATGGGATTTGACGTGGGCATAGAAACCGGGGATTTCAAGCGCAACGAAAACGCGCAGGTTCTCTGCTGCACACAGGAGATTTACACGATGAAGTACACGGCCCAGCCGGGGCAGATGCTCATAGTGGACGAGTTTCACTACATATTCAACGACTCCGACCGGGCGAGAACCTACATAGACGGAATAAAAAAAACCAACCCGGACACGCGCATCCTGGTGATGTCGGCCACGCTGGGAGGAGTGAAGGCCGTGGGGCGTTACCTTGCCGAGGTTTCCTCCCGCCGCTTCGTTATCCACGAGAGCCGCGAGCGCATGACGCGCCTCATCTTCGCGCCGGAGAAACCGGCCAGCCTAAAGACCGTTCACGACGCCCTGATTTTTCTGTTCTCTCAAAAGGGGGCGTCCGACCTGGCTTTCCAGATTTCCCAAAACCGCGGACGGCTTTCACGGGAAAAACTCGCGCGCCTTGACGAACTGGCCGCCATTTTGGAGGTGACGAAGATCCAGCAGCCCCTTTTCTGCGGCGTCGGGATATATCACGGGGGAATGTTCCCAAAGGAAAAATTGCTGGTGGAGTCCGCTTTCAGGGAAAGGCTGCTCGACGTGGTGTGCGGCACGAACGCCCTCGCCCTGGGGGTGAACCTTCCCGCCCAATACGCGGTGTTCGCTCAGCTTGTCCAATATCACCACGACAGCCCCATAACCAAAAACGAATTTTTGCAGATGTCCGGGCGGGCCGGGCGCAAGGGGCTGTTCGACCCGGGGTTCGTGACCTGGCTTTCGGACTCGGCGTTCGAGCGCCGGGGTTTCGATACCGGCAAGGTATTCAAGTCGCTCATGAACAGCCGCGCCGAAAACGCCTCCATAACCCTGCGCCCCTCCTACGGCAGGCTGCTGCGCAAGCAGGTTCTGCTGGAAGACGAGGCGAGTTACATATCGCGGTACTCCATGCCGTCCACGGACGCCTCTGTCGTTGAGGGGACGCTCTACGCCGGGCTGCGCAGGATAGACCGCGTGGTTCGGAAGCTGGTGCACGGCAACGAACGAAATAAGTACCGCGCTATTTTGGCGGCGATATGGTACGATGAGATGGAAATAGATGAAAACTTGGAGATGGCGATGATGTTTTTCGAGGAGCCTTCCCCAAGCGCGCTTATGGCCGCGCAGATGATCCTGCCTTACGAGAGCAACTACCTGCAGGCCCTTTTGAAGGTCAAGAGGTTTGCCAACCACCTGCCCAAAGGGTACCGTTTCCGCGGGCTGGACGAATTGAACGACACCGTGGACGAGATCGACCCCACCATATACGGATTTGAGGAAAAACTGGGAGAAATCGAGACGAGCAGGTAAAATAGACTTCATTTACGACACCATATCACAATAGAAAATTTAGGAGGACGTCTATGCGAACCGTATGCGGTATTGACCTGGGAACTCAGAGTTGTAAGCTGGTTGTTTACGATTACGAGAAAAAGGGTATAGTAGCCCAGTCGTCGGCGCCTGTGGATATGATCGCCGAAAACGACGGCACGAGGGAGCAAAAGCCGGAGTGGTACGACGACGCGCTGAAAGCCTGTTTCGACGGGATAGACGCCGCCGTCAGAAGCACCATTGCCGCCGTTGGGGTTTCCGGTCAACAGCACGGTTTTGTGCCCCTTGACGAGAACGGAAAACCTATTTACAACGTCAAGCTTTGGTGCGACACGTCTACCGCCGCCGAGTGCGAGGAGCTTACCCAAATGGCCGGAGGCGAAGAAAACCTTATCGACGAAACGGGCCTGCCCATGCGCCCCGGCTACACCGCGCCAAAGGTTCTATGGCTGAAAAACCACATGCCCGAGACCTTCGCCCGGCTTAGGCACGTGCTCCTTCCCCACGATTACATCAACTTTTTACTGACCGGCGTTTACAGCGCGGAATACGGCGACGCCTCGGGCACCGCGCTTTTTGACGTCCGGGAATGTAAATGGTCGTCCAAGGTATGCGAGTACATTTCCCCCGAGCTGGAAAAATGGATGCCGCCGCTCGTCAAGCCCGGCAGCGCGGCCGGCACTGTGAGCAAGGAAGCCTCCGAGCTTTACGGCATCCCGGAGGGAGCTGTGGTCTCCTCGGGCGGCGGCGACAACATGATGGGGGCCATCGGCACAGGCACGGTCCGGGACGGTTTCCTCACCATGAGCCTGGGCACTTCCGGCACCCTTTTCGGCTTTTCCAAAAAGCCCGTGATTGACCCCACCGGAAACCTGGCGGCTTTTTGTTCGTCTTCCGGCGGCTGGCTGCCCCTGCTCTGCACCATGAACTGTACCGTGGCAAGCGAGGAATTCCGCGCCCTTTTCGGACTCGACATAGAAGGCCTCAACTCGGAAGCCTCCAAAGCCCCAATCGGCGCGGACGGCATTGTGATACTCCCATTCCTGAACGGCGAGCGCACCCCCAACCTGCCCAACGGCAGGGCCAGCGTCAACGGGGTCACCGCCGCCAACTTCAAACGGGAAAACCTGCTCCGCGCCGCTTTGGAATCCGCCATCTTCGGCATGAGGATAGGGCTTGAAGGGTTTAACTCCCTCGGCTTCGAGGCAAAAGAGATCCGGCTGACCGGCGGCGGTTCCAAAAGCCGGCTCTGGCAAAGCATAGTGGCCAACGTTATGAACCTGCCGGTACGCGTTCCCGCAAGCAGCGAGGCCGCCGCGATAGGCGGGGCGATCCAGGCCCTGTGGTGCCTGCTGGGGCAGTCGGACGAGGGCGTTATGATCGAGACATTAACGGACGAGCACGTCGCGCTGGAAGACGGCGTCATGGTAGAACCGGACAGGGAGGAAGTCGCTGCCTACGATAAGGCGTACGCGATATACTCGCGGTATCTGGAAACTTTGAGCCCTTTGTATAAATAAACCAAAAGGAATTGTTTGTTAATTGAGCAGAAGGGCGGTCATCAGTTGACCGCCCTAGTCTTAGCCATAACCCGGTTAATCCTGTCAAACCGTCGTTCCTCTCCGGAAATTAATTACATTACAAGGCCGCCCCCGCCCGCGCCACTCTGCCAAATACGATTATAATGTTTTTGCTCTTGGGGAAGATAGCGCACTTATATGCTATAGTTAGGTATGTTTTGACGTGGGGAGGTTTGTTTTTT
>WRKN01000161.1 GCA_009778055.1 Synergistaceae bacterium | reverse complement strand
TATTTCGCTGTTCCTGTGCCCCATGCGCCCCACAAAATTCCTGTTGCTCGTCGAAACGCAGCGCTCGCCGTCCGCCAGTATTCCCAGGTGCCCGCCCATGCACGGGCCGCACGAGGGAGTGCAGACCGACGCCCCGGCCTCCGTGAATATTTTTATCCAGCCCCGGTCCAGCGCCTCGTTATAGACCTCGTAGGAGGCGGGGATCACCATCAGCCTCACCCTGTCGTGAACCCTGCGCCCTTCGAGAATGCGGGCGGCGGCCTCTATGTCCGACCTGCGCCCGTTTGTGCAGCTTCCTATGAACACCTGGTCTATCTCCATCGACGAACACTCGCGCGCCGCCCGGGCGTTGCTGGGCAGATGAGGCAGGGCGACGGTGGGCTCCATCGACGAAACGTCTATCTCCACGGTGCGGGCGTAATTCGCGTTTTTGTCGGGATAAATGGGGGTAAATTCACGAGATTTTCGTGAATTGGCGTATTCTAAGGATTTCGAGTCCGGCGCGAACAATCCGCACTTGCCCCCAGCCTCTATCGCCATGTTGGACATGGTGAAGCGGTCGTCCATCGACAAAGCTGACACGGCCTCCCCGGCAAATTCGAGTGACATATACCTCGCGCCTTCGACGCCGAGCATACCGATAAGATGTATTATCAGGTCTTTGCCGCCGATCCACTCCGAAGGAGCGCCGTTCAGCACCACCTTTATCGTCTCGGGGACGCGGAGCCACGTCTCGCCCAGGGCCCATACGGCGGCGAGGTCGGTATGCCCCATACCGGTGCCGAGCGCGCCCAGCGCCCCGTATGTGCAGGTGTGGCTGTCCGCGCCTATGATTATTTCGCCCGGCAGGGCGTTGCCCGTCTCGGGTATGAAAGCGTGTTCCACCCCCACGCGGCCCACCTCCCAGTACTTCATTCCCTGCTCGCGGGCAAACTCTCTCGCCTTGCGCGCCTGCTCCGCCGAGGCGATGTCCTTGTTGGGGGTGAAGTGGTCGGGGATTATCGCGCACCTCTCCGGGTCGAACACGCGGGAGGCCCCCATTTTTTTGAACTCCGCTATCGCCGGCGGCCCCGTAATGTCGTTGGCGAACGCGAAATCCACGCGAACCTGGCAGACGCCTCCCGGGACAATGCCCCCCTGTTCGTTTTTCGTATGAGAAGCAATTATCGCCTCCGCCAAAGTATATGGCATTTACAACGTCACCTCTCTGGCCGCCGCTACGGAGTACAGGCGGTTAACCGCCTTGATATACGCGCGGATCGTGGCCTCGATTATGTCCGTGCTCGTCCCCCTGCCCTGAGCCTTTATGTCCGTTTCCCCTTCCCTGCAGCGTAGGATGATGTGGGCTTCGCCAAGGGCGTCCGGGGATTCGCTCGTCGCCCCTATGCGGAATTCGACCAACTCGGGACTGAAAGGCAGTATCTTCGCAATTGCCTTGTACGACGCGTCCACAGGGCCGTTGCCCACCGCCGCCTCGGTTATCTCGTTTCCGTCGTGAAGCAGGGTTATGGAGGCCGTGGGCTTGCCGCCGGAACCGACGGTCACCGCGTAGTCCTTGAGCGTGTAGCGTTTCTCGGGGGTGAGCTGGAGAACCCGGTCGAGCAGCAGCGCCTCGATGTCGCCGTCGGACACGTCCTTTTTCTTGTCACACAGCTCCTTGAAATACTCGAAGGCCGCCTCGCCCTGCTCGTTGGTGAGATTGTACCCAAACGTCTCAATGCGCGCGTTGAAGGCGTGCCTGCCGGAGTGCTTGCCGAGGTGAAGCTCCGTCCCCGGCGTTCCCACGCTCTCGGGCGTCATTATCTCGTAGGTCGCCCTGTTGCAGAGCATCCCATGCTGATGTATACCGGCTTCGTGCGCGAAGGCGTTTGTTCCGACGATAGCCTTGTTCGGCTGAACCGGAACGCCGGTCAAAGTTGAAACCAGCTTGCTCGTTTTGAAAAATCTTCTGGCGTCTATGTTCGTGTCCACCCCAAAGTGGTCGCGCCTTGTGCGGAGGCCCATGACTATCTCCTCCATGGACGCGTTGCCCGCCCGCTCGCCCAGACCGTTTATCGTGCACTCTACCTGACGCGCCCCGGCGCGCACCGCCGCCAGCGAGTTAGCCACGCCCAGCCCCAGGTCGTTGTGGCAGTGCACCGACCATATGACGTCCGGCTTGTTTACTCTTTTAATGATCGTCCTGCAGAACTCCTCGAACTCGTTGGCCATAGCGTAGCCGACCGTGTCGGGTATGTTTATCGTGCCCGCCCCGCTCTCAATGGCAAGGGTGAACACCTCCACCAGAAAGTCGATGTCGGATCGGCTCGCGTCCTCCGCCGAAAACTCCACGTCGGAGACGATGGAACGCGCAAAACTAACTCCGCGCTCCACTTCTTTCAGCACCTCAGCCGGCGTCTTCTTCAGCTTGTGCTCCATGTGGATGGGGCTTGTGGCGATGAACGTGTGTATCCTCGCGCGGGCCGCGCCGCTCAGCGCCTCCCCTGCCCTAGCGATGTCCTTCTCGGTGGTGCGGGCAAGCCCCGCGATAATCGGGCCGCGAACCTCGGCCGCCACGCTGGAGACCGCCTCGAAGTCCCCCTTTGACGCAATGGGGAAACCGGCTTCTATAACGTCGACTTTCAGACGCTCCAGAGCGCGGGCGATCTGCACCTTCTCCCCGGTGTTCAGGTTGACGCGGGCCGCCTGCTCTCCGTCGCGCAGCGTGGTGTCGAAAATCCTTACAACACTGCTGACCTCACTCATGATTAGTACTCCGGAGCCTCTTTCTTGTCCATCCAGGGCATCATGCCGCGCAGGTCGCGTCCCACCTGCTCCATAAGCTGGTCGCGCTCGGCGGCGATCCACCTCTTCATTCTGGGACGCCCGGCGCGGTTTTCGAGTATCCAGTCCTTGGCGAACGTGCCGTCCTGAATTTCTTCCAGAATTTGTTTCATTTTTGCCTTGACCTGGTCGTCAACGACGCGCTTGCCGGAGACCGCGTCGCCGTACTTTGCCGTGTCGCTGACGGAGTAGCGCATCCACGTCAGCCCGCCCTCGAAAATCAAGTCGATAATCAGCTTTATCTCGTTGAGGCACTCGAAGTAGGCGATCTCCGGCTGGTATCCCGCCTCGACCAGCGTGTAAAACCCGCCCTTGATGAGTTCGGAGAGCCCGCCGCAGAGAACGGCCTGTTCGCCGAAAAGGTCGGATTCCGTTTCTTCCTTGAAGGTGGTCGCCAGAATACCGGCCCGTCCGCCGCCGACGGCGGAGCCGTACGCCAGCGCAATATCCATAGCCTTGCCGGAGGCGTTCTGGTACACGGCCACCAGCGCCGGCACGCCCTTGCCCTCCGCGTACATGCGGCGGACGATGTGACCGGGTCCCTTGGGAGCGATCATGAAAACGTCGTTCTTCTTTGAAGGCACAACCTGGCCGAAGTGAACGGAAAACCCGTGCGCGAACGCGAGCGCCGCGCCGTCTTTCATGTTGGGGGCAACTTCTTTGTAGTACAGGTCGGCCTGCAGGTGGTCGGGCACGAGGAACATAATAATGTCGGCGCGGCCGGCGGCTTCCGCCACCGAGTAGACTTCAAAGCCGTCGTTACGCGCGGTGTCGCGGGATTTGCTGCCCTCATAAAGCCCGATAATCACCGATACCCCGCTGTCCTTGAGGTTCTGCGCATGCGCGTGCCCTTGGCTGCCGTACCCGAGCACAGCAATCGTCTTGCCTAATAAAACCTTCAGATCAGCGTCTTTGTCGTAGTACACTTTTGCCATTTCAAACACTCTCCTTTTTATATTTAACGGTCAGACCGCTTTGTCGGCCATGAGATATCCCATGTCCAACTTCTTGACGCCGTTGTTGAAACCGGCCCGGCTCATAGCGACGGAACCCGAACCCGCTATCTCCACTATGCCGTACGCGCGGAGCGCCTCCGTGCACGCCAGCATCTTGCCTTCGTCGCCGGTAACCTCCAGCGTCAGCGCGTCGCTGCCCATGTCAACGACGCGGCAACGGAACACGTCGGCTATCTGCAGGATATGCGGGCGGTTTTCCGTGTTCGCTTTTACCTTTATCAAAGCAAGCCATCGCTCGACAAATTTGCCTTCGTTGAGATTTTCGACCGCGATCACCTCCACCAGCTTGCCAAGCTGCTTCTCCACCTGCTCGCACGCCCACTCGTCCGCGTCCACCACTATGGTGAAGCGCGACACGCCGGGGTTGTTCGTCTGCGACACGCTGAGGCTTGCGATGTTGAAGTTGCGCTTGTAAAACAAGCTCGCTATCCTCATCAAAACCCCCGGGCTGTCATGTGTCAAAACACTGAAAGTACACCTCATGATAATCCTCCTATCGACTGTCGTTTTCACAAAAAAAGCCGGGGCCCCCTTACGTCAGGGCCCCGGCCGGTATCCGATCCAATGCTGGTTCAAGCACCAATCGGCCTCGGGCGGGACCCGCGGCTAAGTACGAGAACCAGAAGAATTACAAAACTGACAACTACGCTCACGCACATGGCGATCCCCCCTCCCGAACCTGTATTATGACTTAAACCGTTGACATTCTATATACACATGTCAAAATTGTCAACCTCTGTTTCAAACCCGTAAAACGTAATTCTTGCCGGAGTGCAGTAACTTGCAATTATCGCGTATTTAGTGTAAAAATAATAAATATATAAAAGAGCTCCGGTTTCAAGGAGATGGTGAACTTGGATTTTTCGCGGCACTTGGATCTGTTAAAAGAAAAATTGGCTCCATTTACAGAAAAACTAGGGTCATTGATGGAAAAAATGGAGGGCTTGCCCTATTACCCTTACAGCGCCATGGGAATAGGAGCGGTTGTTTTGCTGCTTTTGGCCGTGATGATTGGCGGGAGGAAGCGCCCATCATCCCAAAAAAACAATCCGAACCGGCCCCGTGTGGTGGGAGTTGCGGTCGGTATGTCCTCACATGAAGAATTCAGCGGCGGGTACGCTTATGACGATTATTCGTATATGGGCGGCCCAATCGGTTCGGCGGCGACGCCTTCAATGGCAGTTCCTCCGATACCGGCAGTGCCGCCTCTGATAGCGGCTCCTCCGATAATGACTTCCCAGCCGGCGGCTCCGGCAGCGGCGGCAGCGCCTCCTTCACCACCGCCTCCTCCTCCGGCGGTGGTTCCCGAGCTTTCTATACCCATGAACCCCGCGCACGAACAGACCTTCAAGCTCTGTAACGGAAAGTTTCAGGGGCTTTACATGGAGATGTACATAGAAATGGGGCTGGTGTCCAATTTTGACCGGCTGAGGACGGAAATTTCCCACCGTTTCAAAAGCGCCGAAACGCACCGCGCCGTTTCGGAAGAGGGGATGACGCCGGAAGGAGTCGTTTTGATGCAGATGGCGAACGTGGCCGGCGACTTTCTGCAAAGCGGCGAGCGCCACACGGGCAGAGGGCAGCTTGACATACACGGGCAGGAACTTTTAAAAGTATACCGCTATGCGCTGAACACGATGCGGGAAAAAAACTTCGCCACTCAAGCCGAAACCCAGAGCAAGTTGGACTTTATGGAGAAAAAGGTGCAAGAACTGGGGAATTGATGGATTTCATCCTCTATTCCCCGTTATCTATTTTGTCAACGGATGTTACGTAAAAGCGATATGCCTTCGTTTCCAGAATAGCGCCGCGAGACGCTTTCTGAGATCGAATTTTTCGGTCAATTATTTCCATGGTGTCGTTATCGGGATCGATCGTATAATCATTTTGCTTTATTTTTGGATAGTATATGCCGTCGTTTATAATCTCACCCTGTCGCCGGCCGTCTAGGAAAGCAATGTATTCATCCAATATATAAGGTATACCCTCAAAAAGGCGCTGCTCGACGCTCAACGTGTCATCACAGCCATATATGGGAATTTCATATGTGGCAATCAACAACCCCAGATCAACCCTTTGATCAATCTTGTGCAGGGAAAGGC
>WRKN01000160.1 GCA_009778055.1 Synergistaceae bacterium | reverse complement strand
GTTTCCCCTCCTCGTAATGTTCCGCCACGTCCCAGGCTTCGCCGTTAAACGCCCGGTCCAGCGCGCGTTCGAGCAGGCCGTTGTTATCGCCGCTTGTTGAAGATACTCCCAAGCTCTTTATTCCTCCATAACCCGACATCGAGGCAAGCCTGTTGCTCATCTCGTTCGCGTCCCTGCCGAGCTTTCCACTTAATTCC
This sequence comes from Synergistaceae bacterium, assembly GCA_009778055.1. Taxonomy (GTDB): domain Bacteria; phylum Synergistota; class Synergistia; order Synergistales; family Aminobacteriaceae; genus WRKN01. The sequence goes on along the minus strand of WRKN01000160.1, from coordinate 5,760 downwards.
TCCATCCTGACTTGCATCTGCAGACGATCCACGTCGCTTAAACTTGAATCAGCGGCGGCCAGAGCCAGGCTTCTCATTTCTCCAAGCGTGGCTTCAACCTTTGATATGGAACGATCCATCAGTAAAAGAAATTTATCGCCGTTAATTTTTTCCTTGAGGTCAAGCGCAACGGCTTCCTCCGGTTGAAAGCGGAGGCGCTTGCTCAAATTGGAAAGTTCCACGCTGTCCTCCTGCGGCTTTCCCACGGAAGAGCTGACTGTGTTGGCTATATTTATGTTTTTTAGAACTTGTTCACGCGGCGCGTTAATGCGGGATAAAAAATCATTCATTCCGTTGATTTGCATGGAAACAACCTCCTCAGGGCTTCCGCTCTGGCCTGTGCCTCCTGCATGATCTTTTGCACCAAGCTGGTCGGACCGTGTTATACGGGATAAAAATTCGTTTGCTCCATCAATACGCACTGAACAAGACCTCCAGCCGTCCTTCGGTTGTGGGTTAACCTCCGGCTTTTTTGGCTTTTATTTTTTCGATTATTACGTCCGCCTCTTTCTTGTCGCGGAATAAATCTCTCAACTCATCCAGCGCGCTGTCAGTCGTTCCGCAGTTCCCTATTATCTTCATGACCATCTTCAACATACCATCCCACTGGTTATCCGTTATGACATCATTACTCTCCGTCATAATAATTTGCTTGTTGGCTCGTCTTGTATACCTGAGCAAGATTTTTACCCCAAATCGCAATTTTTCCTGAGTCTGGATAAAGAGCGACGTCTATTTTGTTATCGGTATCAAAATCCAGGTATACCAGCGTTTCTGTTTCCGAGGTATTCGTTAATTTATGCGCGCCGTTTTCATTCGCGGGGAAAAACAAAAGATCCCCGGAAGAAACTTCCTTCTCGCCCGCAGGTGTTTTCAGCAGCCCTTTACCGCTTATGATATAGAACACCTCTTCGTTTTTTGTATGGTAATGATAGGGATATGCCGATTTTCCCGGGGGAATTTCGTAAAGGTAGACTTTACACTGCTCCGCAAGACCGTAAGGGACTAACGGGCGGAAAGAATACTCATACCCTTCGTGAGGACTTTTATGTTCCGCAGGAACGTCCTTTATATTCGTGTGTATAATTTCTTGCATTGTCTTCAACCTCCATCGTTATTTCTGCGACATCGCAGAAATAAATAATACCATAGGTTTTCAAATCGGGTTCATTCCGGCAGTCAGATATTGGCGCAGCTTCTCCAGTACCTTGCCGATGTCGAGCGGTTTGCCCAGGTGGTCGTCCATGCCTGCCTCCAGGCACGCCTCAACGTCGTCCTTGAAGACGTTCGCGGTCATCGCTATTATCGGCAGCGTTCCGCCCTGGAGCGCGGGCAGGGCGCGTATGCGGTGCGTCGCCTCAAGGCCGTCCATTTGGGGCATTTGCACGTCCATTAACACGATGTCGTATTTTTCGGGGGCTGCCTCTATCATCTCCAGCGCCTCTTTGCCGTTTTCGGCGCAGTCGATTATGATTCCGGTGTCTTCCAGGAGCGAAATAAGTATCTCGCGGTTGATTTCAATGTCCTCGGCAATCAGCAGCCTTTTGCCCTCGAACTCCCCGGGGTCCACCTCGTCTGCGCCGCTTGGGACAAGCTCCAGGCGAGGTGGAGCTTTGCAGCATCGGGCTTTTACGGTGAAAATGAACCGCGAGCCTTTGCCGGGTTCCGATTCAACCCAAATCCTGCCGCCCATAAGCTCCACTATGCGCTTTGAAATGAAAAGCCCCAGCCCCGTGCCTCCATATTTGCGGCTCGTTCCGCTTTCCGCCTGCGCGAAAGCGGCGAACAGTTTGTCCTGCCGTTCGGGGGATATGCCTATTCCGTTGTCGGCCACCTCTACGCGCAGCTCGCAGACTTCGCCGGCTTCTCCAACCAAAGACGCCTCAAGACGTATGTCGCCCCCTTTGGGGGTGAACTTCACCGCGTTGGACAACAGGTTCGTTATAACCTGCGCCAGGCGCTGGTCGTCTCCCACGATGGAGCGCGGTATGTTGTCGTCCACGTACACGAAAAATCGAAGCTGCTTTTCATCCATGCGGAAGTTGATGAATGTCGTCACCTTCCGCAGCATTTTCTCGAAAACATACTCAACGGGGGTCAGTTCCAGCTTGTTCGCCTCGATTTTCGCCATGTCGAGCACGTCGTTTATTACTCCGAGCAAATGGGACGACGCGTCCTCTATCCTGTTCAGGGCGTAGTTTTTCTGCTCTATGTCCTCCGCTTTCTTTCCTATGGCCGTCATGCCGATTATCGCGTTCATCGGCGTCCGCATTTCGTGGCTCATACAGGACAGAAAATCGCCCTTCGCCTTGCTTGCGGCGGTAGCCTGTTCGAGCGCGTCCTTGAGCTTCACGTTTGCGTCAGCCACCTCGCGCTCCATTTCGGCGCGCACAACAGTGCCGGCGCACAAATGCGCCGCCGAGCGCATAAGGTCTAAAAACTCCTCGTCAAAATACCGGTGGGCGGTATGGTCTTCCAGGGTTATTACGCCCCAAAACTGCCCGCGTGTGAAAATGGGCACGATAAATATGGACTTGACGCCGTACAGGCTCAAAAACGCCGATTCGTCGTCCGGCATTTTGCTCACGTCGGCATTGATGTACTCGCCCTTCGTCAAAGTCTTCAGCCAGCGGAGAACGGGGGGGATGTCCGGCAATATCAGCAGTCTTTCATCAAGGGGGAGCGTTTTGCCGCGCCAGAGATAGGTTTGCCCCAACCGGGCCGTTCCGTCCAGAAGCCGGTAAACGGCGATCCGGTCTATGCCGGCCGCTTGGGCGACCGGCTTCAGGCCGTTGCTCATAACGTCGTCAAACGATTCATTTTCATACGAGAGGAGCGTAACGGCCATATCGGTCAACGAACTCAACATTACTTCGCGGCGCTTCAGCGCCTCCTCCACCTGTTTCCTTTCGGTGACGTCCAGCAGCGCGCCGGCCACCCTGAGCGGAACGCCGGAACCATCCCTCAGCGTGGTTCCGAACGCGTGAAAATATCGGTAGCTCCCATTTTTCAGCCTCAGACGGTATTCGACGTCATAGGGAATTTCCCCGTTGCGGTCGTTCAGGTGCGCCGCCAGGGCGTTGAGCGTCCTCTCCTTGTCGTCGGGATGCAGCAGGTCGCTCCAGCTCGAAAGTATGTTCGGGAAATCGTTTGTATTGGAAAAACCCAGCATATGGCGGAATTCCTGCGACCATGCGAACTTGTTGTTAGGGTTGACAGGGTCTCCGCTCACAACGTCCATATCCCACAGCGCGATAGCCAGCGCGTCGCTTGTAAGCTTGTACTTCATCAATTCGTATTCCACGGCAACCTGATAGTTGCTTATGGCCTCGTTTAACAGCCGGACAGCCTCCGTGTCCTCGCTGGACGCGCAAAGCCCGTCGGATTCGCCAAAAGGGCGGGCACTACCAAGCACTACGCTGAAATCGCCCGCCTCACTTGCTCCGACAAGCCATTTCAGCTCTCCCAGCAGCCAACTTGTATGTTTTTCTGCTTTTTTCATATTAATTACCGCTTTAATTACCTCGCTGAGTATATTTTATCCCTAATTATACCGAGAGTTCAAACTCCGTGCGGTTACAGCCGTTATTCCTGGCCAAGTGAAGGGCTTCGTAGCCTCGTTGAATCAACTCGGCCATGGTGTCTTCCCGCTTCATGAACGACATGCCGACGGACAGGGTTACGGCGGGGGGCTTGTTCAAAGCGGCGCCGTATTTTTCGACCCCCTGTCTGATACGTTCGGCCACCAGCACGGCAAAGGGCAGGGTTCCCCCTGGAAGAATTATACCAAACTCCCCACCGGCGTGACGGGCCGCGACGTCGCTCTCGCGTAGGCTCTGCCTCGTCAGCTTCGCCAGGAAAATCAGCAGTTTGTCGCCTTCCTGACGGCCCCGGGATTTGCTGTACTCCTGAAAATAGTCTATGTCCATTACGATGAACGCCAAAGGGTTGAGGGCTTTCTGCGCCGCTTTGAACTTGCCGTCAAAAAGCGCCAGGAAGCTGGCCTTATTATAAAGCCCCGTGAGGCCGTCCCGCTCGCTCAAAACATCGTATCCGCCCTCTTTGTTTTCCATGAAAAAATAGAGCATGAAACGCCGCCTGGTGTCCGGGATCATCATCAGGAAGAGCAGTATGGGATCCAGCAGGAAAAACACCATCAGGAATGACTCGGCAACGTACGTATGCGGCACGTAAAGCGCGATAGTTGAAAGCGCGACGCAGCCCAGCATGAAGGCAAGACGCGAAAGCACGAACAAAAACACAACGTGGTATCCTTGACGGAATTTCAGGAAGCCCACCGCCAGAAACGAGATCGTGTCCATGATCAAAGCCAGTACCGCCAGCGCCAGGGTGATGTGCGGCTCCTGCCGGAAAGCGGAGGCGGCCATTATGACGCACAACAGGGCGTGAGCGTAAATCAGGCGTTTCAACCAGGCCGGCTCCTCGTCCGTCCTCAGCAGATGGCGGCATAAAAACGCCTGCATAACGCCGTGCAGCCCTAAACCCAGCCAGCATAAAATATATACCGTCCTGGGAGGCAGTGTGAAAGAGTACGTCAGGCAAAAAATGTACAAAAAGACGTCATTGACTATGAAAAGGAATATCAAAGCTCCCAGTTGCCGCAGCGCGGCTATAGCGTAGCCGGGGTCGCCCGTCATCAGATAGAGGAGAAGGCAGGTCAGGGTAAGCGCCATCAGGCAACTGTAAAAAATCAGGTAACCCGCGACAAATCTGGAGACAATGTAGTGATGGACGTCCTCGTCCTGGACGCTTACGCCGAAAGAAACGGGTATGTTCGTCCTGACGTTGAGGTAGGCATGTCCATTATCGTAATCCCCGCTTAGGAAGAAGGCCGGGAAACGCTGCGGCAGCCTCTGCTCTTCCAAGAAAGTGCCTATCCCGTAGGCCGAGTACGTGAACTCTCCCTCCGCCGTAGGTATGTAAAAGCCAACCGAGGAAAAGAGTCCGCATTGCAGTGAAAGGACGGCCTTTTCGGCGGGCAGGGCGCGGTCCATCTCACGCAGCTTCGACATGGGGATACGAATCCAAAGCTCGTCTTTCACGTTCCAGAACCGGACAACGTTTCCAGAGATAGGGCGGAAGTCGCCCGAATGTAAACCGAGTACTTCGTCAAGCCCAAGATGGGCACGGGAAAACAGTACTTCCATCCCCCCGACGCCTAGCGACTCATGAGTATGCGCGGGATGCACGGAGAAGAAGAAGCACAGTATATAGAAAAAAACTGCCAACGCGACAAAAAACGCCTTCCTTGCCAAAATTAGCCCCCATTTACGGTTTAATAATTGGTTCCTTTATTCTATCGCTACGATATTTAAGAATTCAAGCAAAGTTAAGGTTAATTTACCTACGAAAATTTGCTAAAGGTGCTTCATGTAGGATAAATACATTGGTCAGTATAGAACAGCATTTTTAAGCTCTTTTTGATGTCCCGTTTCTGTGGATTTCAGGCGTATATTGACAGAAAAGCTGAGGACAGGTATACTTTTCCGCGAATTAGGGCGGATAGTTCAGCGGTAGAACACCTGCCTTACACGCAGGGGGTCACAGGTTCGAACCCTGTTTCGCCCACCAGGCTGACAATAGTTTTCAGGATAGATTAAAACCCCTGCTGCGGCGGGGGTTTTAATTTGGGGAGCTATAAGCCGACCTCAAAAACAAGGAATACGAACTCCTGCTGTTCCTGGTCACAAACCCCGGGAT
>WRKN01000159.1 GCA_009778055.1 Synergistaceae bacterium | reverse complement strand
AACCCGCAATATTTAATGACACCTCCATAAGATAATAATTCATATTATCACGTTATCGCCGCGGCTTCACGAACGCTTCGGGAAAACAGGCGCGCAGCCTGTCCATAATTTCATCGAACTCCAGAGGCTTTCCGATATGGGCGTTCATGCCGGTCTCTAAACACTTTTCAACGTCCTCGCGGAATACGTTCGCGGTCATGGCAAGAATAGGGACGGTTTTTGCCTTTGGAATATCCATTTCCCTGATGTGGCGCGTCGCCTCGTATCCGTCCATTTCGGGCATCTGCAAGTCCATGAAAATCATGTCGTACTTATCAGGGGCCTCGCTGAACATGCGGACTGCCACCGCGCCGTTTTCCGCGCAGTCTATGCTCAGGCCGACAGGCTCGAGCAGAGCCAGCACAATCTCGCGGTTGAGCTCCACGTCTTCCGCCAGCAGGGCGTGAAAACCCGCAAAGACGTCCGCGTCGGGCTGCGCGTCCTCGATTTGTTCATCTACAGCGTCCGCGGCGCTTTTATCCGGCGCTCGTTCGAGCTGAACCGTGAAAGCAAAGGCAGCGCCCTTGCCAAGCTCGGATTCAACCCAGATTTCCCCTCCCATCATCTCCACGATACTCTTGGAAATTTTAAGGCCAAGCCCCGTTCCGCCGAATTTGCGCGTCGTGCTGCTCTCGGCCTGCGCGAAGGAATGAAACAGGCGGTCTTGCTGCTCCGGGCTTATGCCGATGCCCGTGTCGGTCACCGAGACCCGTATGGCGCACACGCCGTCCTCTTCGCCCAAAAAACGCGCGTCGAGGCTGATAATTCCTTCTTCCGGCGTAAATTTCACAGCGTTGCTCAACAGGTTTGTAATGACCTGCGTGAGCCGGTGGTCGTCGCCTGTCAATGTTTTGGGGATTGCGCCGTCAATACGCGCCGTAAACTTCTGACGCTTTTCGTCCACGCGGAAATTTATCACGTCCGTTACGTGCTGAAGCATCTTCTCGAAATCGAACTCGACCGGCGACAGGTCAAATTTGTTGGCCTCGATTTTCGACATGTCCAGGATGTCGTTGATAACGCCGAGCAAATGTTTCGACGCGCCCTCTATTTTTGTAAAACAGTATCTCATCCGCTCCGCGTCCGCGGCGGACAGACCGATGGAAGTCATGCCTATGATGGCGTTCATCGGCGTGCGCATTTCATGGCTCATATTGGCCAAAAAGACCGATTTGGCGCTGTTGGCTATTTCCAGCTTGTTGAGGGTTTGCTGCATGTCCAGCGCGATTTCGCCGCGCTGAATGGCCCCGATAACCAGCAGCCCCCACGAGCGCAGTATATTGACTTCCCCTTCCGGAAACACGCGCTGACGGTGGCAGTCGTCAAAGCTGACGAAACCCCAGAACTCCTCTTTTAGAAATATTGGGACGGCCAAAAGAGATTTAATGTTGTATTGCGCGAGATGCAGGCGCTCTTTGCTCGGTAAGTCGTCCAGGGTCCCGTTCACGCAGCCCCCGCCGGACAGCACCCCTTCCCAGCGCGGCAGAGTGTCCTCATACTGGAACTCCCTCTCCGCGTGCGTCCAGGCGTCGCGTCCGTTCTCCCATAAATGCGCCAGCCTGTAATAGAGCTTCCCATCGTCTTTGCGGTTGTTTTGCCACACGTACACACGGCTCACGTCCACCCAGCCGGCGAGCATTTCCATGCCGCCTCCGATAGCGTCCGAATAGTCCGCGGGATCCGATTCCAGCAGCAGCGCGGCGGCGTCGTTGACCAGTCCCATAAGCGCGTACTGTTGGTTTAGCTCGACGGTACGCTCGTACACCAGAGCTTCAAGCTGCTTTTCTTCATGGCGGCTTCTTTTATTCGCCAGGTAGATTGTCGTCGCCATGGAGATAACGAGCAGGACGAGCGTCACCCCGCCCATTAAAAAAATGGCGGCCAGGTTATCCGCTCTCATTTCTTTCGCGAACTTGTCCAGCGCGGCGTCTATGTCATCCACGTAATTTCCCGTCCCCACCACCCAGTCAAACGGCTCGAAGTACCTGGAATAGCCGCGCTTGGGCAGCGGCAAAGCCGGATCGTCAGGCTTGGGGAAATAATAATCCGTATAGCCGCCCTCCGGCTTCATCGCCTCTCCGATCAAAACGCTTATGTAAGCAAAACCTTTGCTGTCCACCGCTTCAAGGCGGTTTATCCCCTCCGCGTCCGTCCCAAACAAAACGACGTTTTCGCCGTCCGGCTTGTCCACCCAGAAATATCCGTCATACCCGAACCTCAGTTCACGGATAACGTCCGCCGCGTATTTTTTTGCCGCTTCCAGCGGCAGGTCACCGGATAAGACACGCGCGTTGTAAAAATTCAATAAGCTGACTACCGATTCTACCTGTGTTTTGATCAATAAATCATAATCGGCGCGCAGGACGGTTTCCTGCTGCCTGAGATTGGTTTTTTCAATCATGCCCATGTTAATCATGACAATCGCCAGCAGCGTGACGACTATTACCAGGCTGTTGAGCAAAGTGTTGCTTATCAGCTTGAGCACATTGAGGCTTCTCATCAAAATCAGCTGCTCCCTCTTTACATTCGTTATGCCTCCTGCTTCGCGCACAAGCTCATTCTACAATGGTTCCCGCCTTTCCGTATCGTATTATTCAGGTACTTCCAGCGACGTAAGCACGGGCCGCCCGCGCCAGACTTTTACGACGCCCACAAGATTGCCTTTCCTCGCGGCGTCCTCCAGCTCGCGGCCGGTGTTCTCCCTTACGTACCAGCGCCTCAGGTAGTCGCCTAAATCCAACCTTATCGCTCTGCCGGCGGCACGCATAGCTTGGGCGCGGAGGTAAACTCCTGCGCCGGGAGGCGAGAGGGACATCCTGACCGGACTCCATATGCCCCCTTCGCCGGGTTCGAGCGTCGCGTACACATAGACCGGGGGCGCGCCAAAGGTATTTTCCGCACGAGTCAGCCTGCCGGAAAGCGCGGCAAGCCTAAGATAATCCTCATCGCTCAAAAGGCGCTCATCAAACTGTTCTATCGAGAAGCGCAGGGTGACGTAGTCGCCCCGAAATAGGTCGCGCGGGTCAACCGGCTCCGTCGACAGGCGTACCTCCTGCCCGAACAGAAGCACCGCCGCGGGAGTGAGGGGGCGCACCATCAAAACGGTCAGAGGCAGCAGCATTGCCAGAAGGTATTTGTGAAAGCGTTTCATGACTGCCTGCGCTTTTTATGAACGCGCTGGAGGTAAAAACCCATCGCCATCAGCAGCACCCCGCCGGTAGTGAAATACAGCGCCTTGTCCATGAAGTCGTAAAAAAAGTCCAAGTAGTAGCGGAGAATCATCAGGCAGAAGAAAGCCGCCGCCAGCAGGGAACCCTTATTGATACGCCACAGCAGCGCCGCGCAGGCCGCAATCGCCGTGGCTACGGCGGCGGCGGACACAGCTTCGGGACGAGCCATCAGCCAGGACCCTCGCCATACGTCCGGGAACGACAGCCCAAAGCCGAATACTCCGGTCAGGGCGACGCCCCACCCATCCAGGGTGTTTTTCAACCGTCCGAGAGGGGCGGCGCATAAAAACAGCCCGATGGCGAAAAACAGGAGCCAGACCATCACGGCGTCTCTGAAATAGTTCGAGATATGGAGTCCGATAAAGTTCAGCGTGATGAAAATGTTCATGTGAAGACCGAAACGCCAGCGGCCGGCGTGCCGCCAGAGAAGCCAGAGGGCGGCCAAAACCCCGAGGGGACAGAGAAAGGCCGGCAAGGAGCGCAGGAACATCCAAAAAGACCACAAAGACCACGGAGAAACCGGCGACCTGTAAAAACCGAACATCCACAACAATACTCCGTAGAGGGAGTGAAAATATATCAGCGAGACGGCCTGAATCAAAAGGAGCTGTATCCGGTCTTTGAAAAGCAGACAGGCTGGAACGAGCCCCGCCATCCACCAGAACAGAGCGTCCGCGATTTCCCCTCCCTCGTGAAAAATCTGCGAGATAAGGAAAATGCCGCCGCCGTAGGTGAAACTTCCGACCAGCAGGAACGCGCGGGCGGTGTGCGGATAGTGAGGCTCCAAACCGTACGCGGCCAGAACCGAGAGGATATACCCCCCGACTATCAGGGCAACCTTGAGGGAGCGTCCGAAAATCACCCAGTTTGCCGCGACGTAACTCAGCAGCCCAAGCCCCACGAGCATCGCCCCAAGGGCCGTAAATATCTGAAGGAAACGCGCCCCCGCCGGCTCGTATAAAGCCGAAATGGCGGAAGCCTGCCTGTCGTCCAGCAGGTTCAGCCATCTCCAATGTTCGAGTTCCCGCGTCAAAAACGCCTGTTCTTTTTTGCGAATCGGGCGGAGTTTGGGTTCGCCTTCCTCCGCGCCGGTAATTTTTTCCATATAGTAAAGCTACGAAAGAGTAGGCAAAATGGCGTTGACGCACTCCACCGTTTTTTCGTAAGCTGCGCCGAACTCCGCCATTGACCCCCCGGCGTCGGCGTCGGTTTTCAGCAAGGCTTCAAACGGAGGGCAAAGATCGTAAAGCGCCGGCATTGAAAGGTTGGCCGCCACGCCTTTCAGCGCGTGCACGGTTTTTGAGGCGGCCTCACGGTCGTTCGCCGCGATCTCTTTTTGCAGTTGCTCAAACTGGCTTCGAGTTGCCAGAAAGTGTGTCAGCAGAGTTTTAAAGAGCTTCATGTTCCCTCTGATTCGTCCAAGTGCTTTTTCAGTGTCCACGTATTGTCTAATTTCTGTATCGTCCATCAGTAAAACACTCCCCGCATACTTTGTGTACTTTGCATACTTTTCGACAATGATAACATAATAATGAAGCATGTAAATAAGACTTAGATTGGCGCAAAGGGAATGTCCGTCCAGACACCCGCCAAACTATCAGGTATACTTAAAATCGTCTTTTTTACAGGAGGCGATGTGAATGAAAAAAGAAGTCGACCTCAAGCGGATTGTGGATTCGATATGCCAATTTTCCCAAAGTCTTTTCGCGGCAAAGCTATATAAGGTAATTCTTTATGGTTCTTACGCCAAAGGGGATTTTGACGAAGAATCGGACGTCGATGTCATGATCGTGGTAGACATGAATGAGGCAAATTTACGCCATTACGAAACATCGTTTACGGAGTTTTCTTCTGACGCGAGCTTGGAAAATGAAGTGCTCATCGTGCCGCTTTTGTGTGATAAAGCGCGCTTTGAAGCGCAAATAGGATATGTGCCGTTCATGCGGAACGTCAATGAGGAAGGAAAAGTTATTTATGCCTGACGATTACAACGCCGCGCTTGCCAATTACCGATTGGACAGGGCTTCCAGCGAGCTTGCCAGCTCACGGGACAATTTGTCCGCGGGGCGTTACGCGGAGAGTTTGAGCAACTCGTATTACGCTATTTTCCATTCTGTACGCGCAGTGCTTGCGTTGGAAGGCAAAGATTTTAAAAAGCACTCCGGCGTAATATCATATTTTCAGGTGCAATATATCAAAACAGGGCTATTTTCAAAGGAAATATCCAATTTTATACAAGGAGCTTTCCGTTTGCGAACAAAAGCGGATTACGAAGATTTTTATGTAGCGGCACGCATAGATGCCGAACAACAACTGAGAAACGCCGAAGCTATCCATGCGCAGGTCACAGAATATATCGCACGGCAAAAGCGCAAAAGAACCGGACGGGAGGAGTCGGAGTGAGAAAGTCGAAGGCGGTAACGATAATTACCGACTGTTCCGCAGCCTGTACTCGTCAAACCGCTATGCCATCGCGTCTCATATGATTCAACGGCAGGAATACCTCAATTCCCTTATCAGTTTTCGCGATAAGCAGTTGATAAAGGTCGTGACAGGTATCAGGCGTTGCGGGAAGTCAACGCTGCTGGAACTGTTTCAGGACTATCTGCGCGCCGGCGGCGTAAGCGACGAGCAAATCATCGCCGTCAACCTTGAAGAAGGCGAATACGACGAGATTGAAACGTACAGGCAGCTATACAGCTT
>WRKN01000158.1 GCA_009778055.1 Synergistaceae bacterium | reverse complement strand
TGGAGCCCGTCTGTCAACTAAAATAGCAGTTGAGTATGCTACAAAAATGGCAATCGGATCAGCTGAGTCCCTATATGCGCAAATTGATCCGACAAAACTTTCTGAGATGAATCGCGCAATGCAAATTGCGGAACGTTATGGCTTTCTTCTGAATGAATATGGTTGTAATCTCAGGGGAGAAGATGATGCATTAGGTTGTCTCTTATTGGGTTATCCTGATCATGGATTCGTTATTGACCGAAAAGAGGCGCGGTCTCTTTTTAAAAATGTTTTTCCTTTTTCAGGGTTAGAGATGGAAATATATAAATATAATATGCATCTTTTATCCGAGCCATCAATTCAATGTGATCCTTTTTATTGGGATGTAGCGAGAAAAACTGCTATTGAGGAGGGGGGCAGGGGAAATGAAACGAAGATCAGCAACTCTTTGCACGGAAGAGAAGAATAGAATTCAGATGGATAACCCCAATTCACTAAAACGTAGGATGCTCGCGTCTGAGAAAACAGTACAAAGAGCAATGGGAAACGCGTATGATCGAACGGCAGATATGAGCCATCGTATATTTGAGGCTCTTGAAAAGCAGCAAATTTAGGCAGAGAATCTTGCTTTAGAAAACACGACACCAAGCGGGCGGAAGCCCGCTTTTTTTATTTTTCGCCACGCAAGAGTTTTTTCATATTCTCCGTATTCTTCTATATCCATGATCATAGATAAAAGAATCTTTCCGGTATGCGGTCGCCAAGCAGCAGGGCGGCTTCGTCCTGCCGCGCCACTATCTCGTCGGCGCGGCCGTCGTTCACCAGGACCACGGCGGGGCGCGGCAGGCGGTTGTAGTTGCTCGCCATCGAAAAGTTGTACGCCCCGGTGTTGAACACCGCGATGATGTCCCCGCGCTCGACGGGCGGCAGGGCTATGGACTCGATCAATATATCCCCCGTCTCGCAGCACTTGCCTGCTATCGTAACTTTCTCCGACGCGGGCAAACCCGTTTTATTGGCAATCACAGCCTCGTAAGCCGCCTGATAGAGCGAAGGCCGAGGGTTGTCCGGCATACCTCCGTCCACGCCCACGTACGTCACGCCGGGCAGGCGCTTGACCGTCTCAACCTTGTACAGCGTTATTCCGGCCTCCGCGACAATCCATCGCCCCGGCTCGATACATACGGACGGGCGCTTGAGTCCCCTCGCTTCGCACTCGGCGGTCAGGGTTTCCATCATGGGGTCGGTGAATAACGCCAGGGGAAGGTGCGGCTCCCCGAGAGCGGGGGCGTTCTCCGGTATTTTCCCGACGCCGAACCCGCCGCCGAAGTTCAGTTCGTCCGTTTCAAACCCCAGGACGTTTTTCAGCCTTTCGGCAAGGGCGGCAACGCGCCTCACCGACTCGACATGGAAGCCGTTCTCGAATATCTGCGACCCTATGTGAAAGTGAAATCCTTTCAGGGTAAGGTTTGGAGAGTTCATTGCGAAGACAACTGCGTCTTCCAGAATGCGGCCTTCTATGGGAAAACCGAATTTGCTTCCTTTGTGGCCGGTCACAATGTGGGAGTGGGTGTTGGGGGTCACGCCCGGAGCGACGCGTATCAGGATGTCCTGACGCTTGCCGGCGGCCAGCTCGTCCAAAAGTTCGAGTTCCATTTGCCCATCCACGATTACACGCCCCACACCGCGGGAAAGAGCGGCGCGCAGTTCCCCCTCCGACTTGGCGTTGCCGTGCATCTCTATCCGTGAAGCCGGAAATTCCGCCGAGAGCGCCGTATGAAGCTCACCTCCGGACACCACGTCCAGCCCAAGCCCTTCCTGATCGATTATCCTGACCATGGCGGCGGTCAAAAACGCCTTACTGGCGTAACATACCGAAGCGCCGGGCCATTTTTCCAGAAAGTTCCTCCGCGCCTCCGCGCAGCGCGCTCGAATAACGGCCTCATCCATGACGTAAAGAGGGGTTCCATACCTGCGCGCCAGCTCGACGCAGTCTGCGCCTCCCCATATTAAACGCGGCAAAATGGGATCTCCTAAGTCTTAGCGCGGTTAAACGCCTGGTATGTGGAGAGGGAGACCGTCCGCGTGCGGGAAACGGCCGGAGTATCCTCCGAGTTTTCCGCGGATTCTTCAAACAGGCCGATACCGTCCGACGAGGACACCATCACGTTCCCCGCGAACAGGTCGGTCAGCTCGTCCGGTATGCGGAACTCGCCGAACCCGTCCGATATGTTTATCCGCATGGCCAGAAGCGACTGCAGCGTCGCCAGTTCGTGCATCACGTTGCCGCCGCGCCTGTGCGATGCCAGAAGCGAGTTGGCAATCCTGAAAGGAACCTCTCCCGCAACGTCAAGCCAGGACGCGACCCTGCGCGTCAATTTCCCTATCAGTACCAGCCAGCGCAGAATCTGTGCCGGAGGGAACGCGGCTATGGAAAAAAGCAGGTACACGAAAACGGCCTTGGACAGCGTTTCACGCGGCGTAATTTCGCGCGGTAGCGGTTTGTCGATATAGTATTCGATGAAGGCGAAGTCGTCGGGGGTACGACAGCTTTCCATTTTTGCCATGCAGGCTATAAAGGCTATCGTCAGCGCCGGCACAACCGTCGCGTGATCCCTCATGCACATTTTGATGTACTGCCATACCGTCAGCCTTTCCTGCAGCATGTAGGAGAGCGCCTTGGACGAAAACGGCAGGAAATGCCCCCGCAGCATATTATTGACCAGGGTCTTGTCCAGGATGTTTATATAAGGAGAGTTGGGGGGCACGACGGGAACCAGGCAAAGCGGATACATCGGTTCGTACGGGATGCCGGATTGGCTCATCACGCAGTCTTTGTAGTTGTTCAAAAGGGACTGGAACGGTATTTTTTCCGTGTTGTAAAGGTAGAAGCGCACGCTCAACATCATGCCCTTCAGGATTTTGTACGTAAAATCGGTTTGCCCCAGGGCGTTGACCGCCAGAGGGTTGGCGCCGTAGTAAAAGAGCTTTTTCATGATGTCCTGGTCGCTGGTGCACATCAGGGGGGTGGAAGTGCCGTAGCCCTGACTGTTGTAGTCCGCGTCAGCCCCCAGTTCCAGAAGCCTGGTTATAGACCGGGAGAAACCGCGTTTAGCCATCTCCATCAGTATGGTGTCGCGGTGTCCTTCTCCGAAACAAGCCGCGTTGCAGTTCCAGCCGTTTCGCACCAGTTCCGTCGTCAAATCGAAAAAAATCCTGTCCTTCAGCTTATGAACTTCCTGCGGAGTCCACTGGGTCACGCCGAACATGGGCAGGATGCGGTTGTCCGGCAGGCTGAGAAGATGGGACAACAGTTCCTTCGTTTCCATCAACTCGCGGGCTTTTGAGATACGGTGTCTTATGTTTTCGATATTTGGGACGGCGCTGGCCATTCGTCATCAACCCTCTCCTGAAATTAGAGGCCGTAAATTTTCATACTTCAAGAATTATATCGCAGAAAACGCCTATAGCAATTTGATTTAGCACGTTTTTTGTATGTTCTTTTGATAGAATGTCAAAGGGAGCGCGTTTGATTTCAACCGCGTTTGACTTCAACAGAGAAAGGAGCGTGTCTGAAATGTCGGAACGGCAGGACGGAATGACAAAACTTTTGATCGTGGTTGACATGCAGAACGACTTTATCACCGGCTCGCTGGGCTCTCCGCAGGCGGAGCGGATTGTGCCGGACGTGAAAGCGAAGATAGAGGAATACAAACGAAACGGGAACAAGGTGATTTTTACCCGGGACACTCATTATGACGGCTACCTTACCACCCAGGAGGGCAGACATCTGCCGGTTCCTCACTGTATTCACGGCACACAGGGTCATCTTACATCAAGCGAATTGGACGCGGACGGCTGCGAGGTGTTCGACAAGACCTCGTTCGGCTCGCTGGAACTGGCGAAAAAAATTGCCGGGCTGGCGCAAGATATTGACGAAATCGAGCTTTGTGGGCTGTGCACGGATATTTGCGTGGTTTCAAACGCGCTCATACTCAAAGCCCAATTGCCGGAGACAAAAGTTACCGTGGACGCCCGGTGCTGCGCCGGCGTAACCGAAAATAGCCACAAAGCCGCGCTGCTCACGATGAAAATGTGCCAGGTGAACGTGATAAACGAAGAATGAAAGTAATGATTGCCGCCGGGGGGACGGGGGGGCATATTTTCCCCGCGCTGGCCTTCGGGCGCTGGATATTGGAGCATGGCAAAGCGGAAAGCGTTGTTTACGTTTCAGGCAGCCGCCCTCTTGAAGCCGAAATTTACGCCTTTCACGGTATAGAGCCATACCGCCTCGCCATAGCGGGTTCCCCTTTGGGGGGAGGCTTACGCAGCGCCTTTGGGCGATGCGCGGGGCTTTTCCGTTCTTTTATGGACACAAGATTTTTTTTGCGTAAGGAACGGCCGGACTTGTGCTTCCTGTTTGGCAGCTATGTCTCGTTGGCTCCCCTTTTATGGTGTAAATGGCTTGGCGTGCCGGCAGCGGCTCACGAGCAGAACGCCTGCGCGGGCAAAGTGACCAGGCTGGCGTCGCGCATGGGCGTTCCGGTCGCCTCGGGCTGGAGCGAGTGCCGGGGGGCGAGCGGCGCTTTTCACGTTGGAGTCCCGGTTCGTTCTTTCAGGAGGCTTTCAAAGCGGGAAGCCGCGTCGGTTTTGGGGGTGAAAACGGAAAACGGCGGCCTCGTCATAGGGGTTGCGGGCGGGTCGCTGGGCAGCGCGCCGCTTTCGGCGCTAATCAAAAAAATTGAGGAAACCGGAAAAATATCCCGCGAGCGGGAAATTTTGTTCGTCGTGCTTGGCGAGCAGGACGGAACCTCTGTGGCAGGGGTGGAGTTTGTGGGGCGGCGCTGGGACATGGCCCCTTTTTATTCGCTTTGCGACGCGGTTGTATGCAGAGCGGGAGCGTCCACCCTGGCCGAGCTGGCGGCGTTTGGGATACCAGCGTTGACGGTTCCGTGGAGAGGGGCTGCTGATGGGCATCAGGAGGCCAACGCGCGAAATTTTTCGTCGATGACGGGCAACCCGACGTGGATTGAAGGAGAACGAGGCGAAGAAGGCCTGAAGGATGCGTTCGGGAAATTGCTGGAGCGTATTCCGATTGTTCAAAGGCATTCCGGCGATTTCGTTAACGACGCGGCGTCATCCGCTTTATGGGAGTTCGGAAAGGAGAAATGCGAAGGCGGCGCCTGTGCGCTCTGATACCAATTCGCAATAAATAGGGCTTTATAAAATGTATAGTACATGATTTACATGAAATTGCTATAATACAAGAATTGAACAGATTGTGGAACCAGCAGGAGGAATAACGTGGGAATTTTAAAGCGGTACGGTCAACATTTGCCTATTTCAGAAAAAACCCCCCCGGTAAATCTTGAGGAAGGAAGCACTCCTCTAGTCCGCCTTGAAAGGCTGGGCTATCAACTTGGAGTGGAACTCTGGGCGAAGCTGGAGGGTTGTAACCCGTCCGGTTCCTTCAAGGACAGAGGAATGGTTCTCGCTGTGGCGAAGGCGCTTGAGGACGGCGCGCGCGCCATAGTCTGCGCGTCCACCGGCAACACGTCGGCCTCGGCGGCGGCGTACGCGGCTCACGTGGGTATACCCTGTTACGTTCTTTTACCGTCGGGCCACGTTGCGCTTGGTAAGATCGCGCAGGCGCTTATCTACGGAGCCAAGGTCATATCCGTCGACGGCAACTTCGACAGAGCTCTTGAAATGGCGCTGGAGGTATCCGGCAAGCACGGAATAGCAATGGTAAACTCGGTCAACCCTTACAGAATAATATCCCAAAAAACAGGCGCGTGGGAAATTTGCGATACGCTGGGGCGCGCGCCCGACATGCATGTCATACCGGTTGGCAACGCGGGAAACATCAGCGCCTACTGGGCCGGTTACAAGGACTACATGGAATGGGGCAAGATATCCTCGCTGCCTGAGATGATCGGCATACAGGCGGAGGGGGCCGCGCCTCTCGCGACGGGCAAACCATGCCCTAACCCCGAGACCGTCGCCACGGCAATCCGCATCGGCAACCCCGTCAGCGCGCGCGCGGCGCGGGAGGCTGT